>CAMBPD010000017.1 GCA_945869405.1 Chryseobacterium gleum
TTCATCGTTGAAACTCCAGCAACAAATCCTCTACCTCGCGACACGTTGTTTGGTCCATTTCTCAGTCTTCCGCGAATATCGCTTTCGTTGAAGAAAAAAACATCGACCATCGACTCATTTAATACCGTAACAGTGAGCTTATGCGCACCATAAAATGAAAATGCGCCGATCGGCAAGGCGACCTGAGTGGCAATCTGCGGGCCATTGAATAGTTGACCGAAATTACCCGGCGACCAAGGCAAGGGGACTTTGTTTTCCTCCAAGCAATCGAGGCGTAAAGCATATTCATAATTTTCCATTGGAGCCACCCACTGCACCAGAGCGCCCTCGGGTTGCCCAACTACCAGCGTATCGTTTTGCACCAACACTTGTATTGGCGAAGCAGGCATATCAACAACCACGCTTGCCGTGTCTCCCTGCTGGTACCAATTCAACACCAATCGTTCCTCTGGGGCTGGAAAGCGTTCCGATTGTAATTCATACGTATCACCAACCGGTACAAAATTGGCTCTCTCACCGTCGGGATAAATCAATTCCATAAATTGATTCTCGGCCATTACCACCTCATCGTCGACAAAGTCCACCACCTGAATTTTAGGCATCTCACCAGCCACCCACAAACCATAGATGGCAGTGTCTGGATCTAAGCGCTCAGGCTCCTTTCGGCACGCCATCAAAAGGAGCAATATGTACATGAAATTCTTCATCAGAACTGACACACAATTGTAAGGGATGGAATGCGACCGAGCATTCGAATTTCCCTTGCGTTTACATTCGTATTATCAGGCCCGTTGCGCAAGACGCTGTATTGAACGGCTCTGTAGTTGGGGGTGTCAAAGGCGTTGAACACTGCCACAGTTGCCTGCCAGCGCATGGCGTTCCATTGCCATTGATAACCCGCAGTAACATCCGTTCTAACATACGATGCAGTAAGCGCTGCATTGTATTTGCCAAATTGGGGAAGGGGTTGTTGTGACCCATCGGGCAGGCTATAGTTGTAGACCCCCAGAAGCGCAGTATAAGGAGCACCACCAGCCGCAAGCACAAGCAAAGACACATTCCAACCACCGTGTTTCCACTCATACGCAGCCTTCGCCTCGTAAGCACGATTGTAGTCTTCCAACACATTGCGAAGTTCAAAGACATCATAATTAGAAGACGCGAATAAACGGGAATAGGCCATTACAATCTTATGCGGTGAGCGCTCCCACTGAGCGCCGACATCGATGCCTGCTGCTCGAAGAGTGCCAGTGTAAAACCCATCAAACCCGGTATCGTTGTATTGACCAGCAGAAGCATTCAACACCTGCCCCCTTATCATTTTTCCGTATGCTTCCGCGTCCGCATTCCAAGTCCCTCGGGTCCAATTTATTCCGACCAAAAGCTGGTTAGCGGTTAGCACTGGAAAGGCTTCCCCTGCCAACTGCCACTCATCGGGTACGTTGCGGTAAATACTTTGGTTGGTTATGCGCTGCATAAATTGCACAGATCGGGCAGCAGCAGCTTTAAAAAAAACGCCACGATCACGCAAAACATAGCGCACTGCGATGCGAGGCTCGCCGCGTATCTCGCCGGGCAAATTGCTGTATGAATTGAGTCGAACAGACGGCATAACGACCCAACGATTCAACTTCCATTCGTCACCCAAAAAGAATGTGAGTGTTCGTCCATCAGCACTCTCCAAAGCCTCGGCTTGGTTGGTGGCTCTTCTTTTATTCGAAGTTGAGACTTGGTTTAAAGACACTCCCCATTTCATGGAGTGATTGGCGCTTGCTAGCTGCCATTCATGCAAAGCAGACCAATCGCGAAGGGTCGCTTCGCGGAAAGAAAACTGTGTGCTATCAAGTGCAAACAAGTTATTTCGAATAGAATCCGTAGAAAAATACAATCCCTGAAATTGCGAATAACCGAGACTTGTAATCACCTTCAATCGCGGGGTAACGCTACTTGTCCAGCGCAAGGAAGCGCCGCGATTCGACTTGGCTGACTCGTCGGCATAGCGTATATCCGACACGTTTACATTCTCTGCAGAGGAGGTATCGGCATATAGAAAATTCAACTCATCGCGCGAGGCATAGGCGCTTACATTAAACTGCTGATTAAATGAGGGGCGATAGGTGAGTTTTGCATTCACATCTTGAAACAGCAATTGTGGGTCGAAGTTGGCCGGTTCATCTAATGGGTTTACTTCTGGCGACACTATGGAGGCGGAGTAGAGCGTTCGAAACAACTCGTTGTATGCGGGTCCTTTGATCCACTCTGTTAACGATCTCCTTCCGCACACAAACAAGCTCGCTTTTCCCGCACTGTCAAGCGGCGTTTCGATTGCTCCTGAAATGCTCATGGTGCCCATTTCAATTCGAGTAGAAGGGTTTCTCAGGTCACCCTCTCGCCCGACGAGTTCTACTATGCCTCCCGCTCTTCCGCCGTGCACAGGATCCAGAGGACATTTGTGCACACGCATAGACTTTATTGCATAGGCACTTACAGAGGAAAACATGCCAAAAAAATGATCCTGGTGATAGATTGCGAAGCCATCAAAAAGCAATAGACTTTGATCGGAAGAGCTTCCGCGTATAAAAAGACCGTTATTATTTTCCTGCGCAGCACTAATACCGGGTGCCATCTGAGCCAAGCGAAACGCGTCTGACTCACCAAACCCAACCTTGAGAGCAGAGAGACTGGGGCTAGTGATAACAAGTGACGGCCCAACATCAAATTCCAAAGGCTTAACGGAGGTTGAGCGTATTTCCACATCGGGAAGCTGGGCGTGAGCAGCCACCAATTCGAATGTGCTCTGACTAAGTGATTCTGCCCAAATCATGGGTTGCTCAAAGGCTAGATAACCTAAATAAGCAATAGCCAAAGTGTCTTGCGATATACTACCATCATAGAGAATGGTGAATTTTCCATCGGCATCAGCAGTGGTGTAAACGCCAGCCCGGCGGGCGCCTATTGAAGCAAATGGGAGAGGTTCTCCCGAAAGGCGATCGCGCACCCAGCCTGAAACAATCTTTTGTTTAAACGCTTGTGTTCCCGCATTTATGCTTACTCGAGCCACAGGAAAGATTATACACGTTGCGTCAATCCATTTAAATGAATACGGGCAATCGAAAAGCAATTGCTGCAACGCCTCATCGAGTGAAACCGTTGAGAAATTTCCAGTGAAAAAATATTGGGATAACTCATAGCTATCGTAAGCGAAATCGACATGGTATGTGTCGGACCAGTCAATGATTACATCAGCCACCGATTTATTTTCGAAACGACCGGTTACGGCAACCTGGGCAAAAAGAGTTGTGGAAGCAAAACTGATAATTAGTATGGCTAAAAGATTTCGCATACATCCTCAAATCTCTATTCCAAGTTTGTCGCGAAAGATCTGCAGCACCTTGCTCATTCGCTTTTCTATGGCCTTTACAGACAGTCCCAACCTATTGGCGATTTCCTGATAGGTAAGGTCCTCTAATCTATTCATTAGGAAAACCTCTCTGCCACCATCGGGTAAGGCAGCGATTACCGCCTGCAGACGTGCCTCGTACTCGTTCATTTCCGCAATTTTCTCTGGCGTATCGTAATCTCTATCGTTGGTTCCTTGCTTTTGAAAGCGGTAAAACAACTGTTGCCGCTTTTGGTAATTGATGGTTTGATTCTGAGCGATCTTATACAAGTAGGCCTTCATTGTTGATCGTTCAACACGATCCCTACTCTCCCACAATTTGATGAAAGAATCTTGGGCAAGATCATCAGCCAAGTCACTATCACCGCATCGGTAATAAATGAAATTCCGTATCGGCCGATACAACTCACTAAACACACGCTGAAACTCAGCTTGGGACAGGGAATTTTCGGAACCGGTTGGTTTCATACTATTGGCCTTTGATTGCGGGATTTAGGCTTTGGCAATGATAGTGTATAGACGCACACTTGAAAAACGGAGTTGCACCTGTTCACAAGCGCGCCGGTTTAATACATTTGCTTCCGAGCAGTTAATGATACTGAACAACACATGGAATCGACTACACTTATTATTGGAGCCTCGGGGCAAATAGGCCTTGAACTCACGTTGGCACTTCGGGAAAAACATGGCAATGCGCGAGTCGTAGCTTCTGATATTCGCCTCACTAACGACCCCGAATTACTTGCGGGACCTTATGAGATTTTGGATGTTCTTGACAAATCTGCCCTAGAAAACATCATCACGAAATACAACGTAAGCGAGGTGTATTTGCTTGCTGCGCTTCTCTCTGCCACCGCCGAAAAAAACCCCGCGTTTGCTTGGCGTTTAAATATGGATGGCTTGTTCAATGTGCTCGACCTTGCTCGCGAAGGTAAAATCGCCAAGATATTTTGGCCCAGTTCAATTGCCGTATTCGGTCCAAGCACGCCGCGGCATAGCACGCCACAACACACCACGATGGAACCCACCACGGTGTATGGCATCTCAAAGTTGGCGGGTGAGCGTTGGTGCGCCTACTACCATGAACGATACGGCGTAGATGTGCGCAGTATTCGGTATCCCGGCCTCATCGGCTATCGTTCAGAACCTGGCGGCGGCACAACAGATTATGCCGTGGATATCTTCCATCAGGCCATTGAACATGGCAGGTACACCTGTTTTTTAAACCCTGGCACCGAGCTGCCCATGATGATGATGGAGGACGCCATCCGCGCTACCATCAGCCTAATGGAGTCACCTTTAGCATCCATTCAGGAACGAGGGGGTTACAACATTGCAGGCTGCAGTTTCACTCCTGCGCAACTGGCCGACCTCATTCATCAAGCGATACCCGGATTTACGATCGACTACTCCCCTGATTTTAGACAAGCAATTGCCGATTCTTGGCCCGCGAGCATCGACGATAGCGTTGCGCATAGCCATTGGGGATGGAAAAGTATGTTCAGCACAGAAAAACTCTGCGCAACGATGCTTTCCGAAATCCGCAAAAAAAAAATATCACAAGCTGAAACCAATGCATAAGTTAGTCGTATAGGTGCACCATCCACACGTGTGGACAACACAACCTAATACGAAAAACTATATGCGATTATCCTCTGAACTCACGCGCAAGCTGTGCTTATCAGCAGCTTTCGTTTGGATTACCGTTCAATCTGTCCAAGCCCAACAACCCAATACCACCGACGCCAGAGGGCTCAAGCAAGGCGCCTGGGTTGTTCAAGGTGCTATGCTTAAAGACGCCGCCTATTCAGCAGAATCAAAGGTGGAAGAAGGAAACTACTTAAACAACGAGAAAGAAGGACTTTGGAAGCGCTATTGGCCCGGTGGTTCGGTGCGATCTGAAATTTTCTACGCTAACGGAAAGCCACAGGGACCTTATAAACTTTTCTACGCTAATGGCAAGCTTGAAGAAAGTGGTCGGTGGGAAGACGGGAAACTTACCGACCGCTACCATCGCTATCATTCAAATGGAATAGTGAAAGAAGATTTCAAATACGACTCTGAGGGCAACCGCGAGGGCGCACAACAATACTACCATGAAAACGGCACACTTGCCTTGGAAGTCAATATGCAGCAAGGGGTAGAACACGGAGTGCAGAGACGCTACGACGAACAAGGACAACTCATGGAAGAACGTGATTTCGACCAAGGAAAAACCAAAGCCGGAGGGGTTAAGTCCTACATGACACCGCAACAAACAAAAGCGGCTCAAACCAGCTATTTGTCCATTGGTTTGGGCGAACATCGCAAAACGAATGCAGCACAACCATTCGACCCTAATGGATTCAACGTACTCTACGACAACAACGGCAACATCTGTGTTTCCGGAGATTTCTTGAACGGAAAATTATACAACGGCCGAGTGTTTCATCACAACGATAATGGTTTAAAAACCGGCACAGAAATATACACTCGCGGAAAGAGTAACGGTAAAATGGGTACGGATAACGGACAATAAAAACCGCGAGCGATATCAACTAATCAAACAACCACCGCTCATAATGCGGTGGTTTTTTTATGCATCAGCATGCCAATAGCTATTTAATTTGTGGCATGGAACAGAATCTACACATCTACAACAGCATTAACCGAGAAAAAGAACGTTTTGTGCCAATCATACCGGGGCACGTAGGTCTTTACGTATGTGGTCCAACCGTATACAGCGATGTGCACTTGGGAAACGTCCGAACATTCATGGCTTTTGATGTAGTGTTCAGATACCTTTTGTTTTTGGGCTACAAAGTGCGTTATGTGCGCAACATTACTGACGTTGGGCATTTAACCGGCGACTCAGATGACGGCGAAGACAAAATCGCAAAAAAAGCCAAAATCGAAAATTTGGAACCCATGGAAGTTGTGCAGAAGTACACCAATGGGTTTCACGATGTGATGCGTGTATTCAACATCCTGAACCCATCGATTGAACCAACGGCTACTGGCCACATCGTAGAGCAAATAGAAATGATACAAGACATCATCTCCAACGGATACGCCTATGAAAGCAATGGATCAGTGTATTTCGATGTGCGCAAATTCAGCGAAAAATACCCTTACGGTAAACTGTCGGGGCGCGTTATCGATGATTTGTATGCAAACACCCGCGAGTTGGATGGGCAAAGTGAAAAGCGTGACTCTCTTGATTTCGCGCTTTGGAAAATGGCCGATGACAGTCATCTAATGAAATGGAACTCGCCTTGGGGAGTTGGCTTTCCAGGGTGGCACATCGAGTGTTCGGTGATGAGCACAAAGTACCTCGGCAAGTCATTCGATATTCATGGCGGTGGTATGGATTTAAAATTTCCACACCACGAATGTGAAATAGCGCAGAATGTTGGTGCTACAGGGCATGAGCCAGTGCGCTATTGGATGCACGGCAACATGCTCACCGTGAACGGGAGAAAGATGGCCAAGAGCGAAGGAAATGGATTTACACCCGAGGAACTAATCACAGGAAACCACAAATTGCTTGAAAAAGGATACAGCCCCATGACGGTTCGCTTTTTCTTTCTAATGGGCCACTATGCAAGCACCCTCGATTTTAGTAACGAAGCATTACAGGCAGCCGAAAAAGGGTACAAGCGCATGTGTGCTGCTTTGAAAGTAATCGATCAATTGACTCCTTCCATTGTCTCAGAATTTGATGCATCAGCTTGGCGCGAACAATGTGTGGCCGCAATGAATGACGATTTCAATACCCCCATTGTTCTGTCACACCTTTTTGAAGGAGTGCGTGTAATCAATTCAGCCAAAGAAGGCGCCCTCACGCTTACTGCCGACGATATTGTTACTATCAAATCCACTTTCCAGTCGTTCTTCTTCGACATTCTTGGGCTGCGCAATGAAGATGGCAACAATGACAACTCTAAACTCAGTCAATCACTTATGGAGGTGATTTTAGGTCTTCGCGGTGAAGCTAAGGCCAACAAGGATTTTGCAACCTCCGATAAGTTACGCGATGCTCTAGCCAACATTCACATAAAAATCAACGACTCAAAAGAAGGCACCAGCTGGACCTACGAGGGTTAGACGGGCCGTCAACACAACAAGCATGAAAGCAAAACAAGCAGGCGCCATTGGGCTCATCGCACTATTCATTGTAAGTACGGTATATGTGGGATGCAAAGACGACAACCACAGCGACAAGAAAACACGACCATCACAACCTGAGAAAAAAGAAATTGTCGCTCCATCATTTCAAGCAGACAGCGCATATTCCATGATAGAGCGGCAGGTTTCCTTTGGCGCTCGTATTCCAGGCACGGCGGCGCATACAGGGTGTGGCGATTGGATTGTGGGCAAGCTAAACTCTTGCGGAGCCAGGGTGATAGAGCAAACCACAACGCTCAAAACATTCGATGGAACGACGATTCCGGTGCGCAACATTATTGGGTCATTTGCTCCAGAAAAAACAAATCGCATTTTATTGTGCGCACATTGGGACAGCCGTCCCTATGGCGACAAGGACAAGGACTCGAACCTTTGGAAAAAACCCATTGACGGCGCCAACGATGGCGGAAGCGGTGTAGGTGTATTGCTAGAAATAGCGCGTCAAATAAGCATGGCTCCTACTCAAGTTGGAATCGACCTCCTATTTTTCGATGCAGAAGACTTGGGCACAGCAGAGTTTGCTGATGGCACTGCAGAAGTGCTCAATGAAGGCTTCACCTCAAGCTGGTGCTTAGGTTCGCAATACTGGGCACAGAAAAAGCATGTGGAGAACTACAACGCGCGCTTTGGCATATTGCTCGACATGGTTGGCGCGGAAAACGCCACATTCAACAGGGAGAAATTCTCCTCTCAAAGTTCGTCAGATGTGGTAAACCTTGTGTGGAGCACCGCGTCGAAAATGGGCTACGCCAGCGTGTTCACCTCTGATGAAATTGAAGGTGTGGTAGACGACCATGTATTCGTGACCAAAGGAGGAATTCGTTGCATCGACATCATCGACACGAAAACACAAATCATGGCCATGGGTTTAGGAGGCTACGTTTTCGGCTCCTATCACCATACGCATAAAGACAACATGAGCATCATCGACAAAAACACACTCACTGCGGTGGGTCAAACCGTGATGCAAGTGATTTACAACCAGTAATGTTTAGAAGTCCATATTGAGCGAGAGGTAGAATACACGCTCGAGTGTGCGGCCATCATCTACCCCCCACGCCCAATCGGCACGCACAAAATAACCGAGCAACCGGGAGTGCAACCCAAAGCCATAGCCATACACAATTGGCTCACGATTATTGGTTATGGATACCGTAACAGGATTCTTCACCACATCGGTTCGGTTAAACAGATTCTGATCTGAGTAGGGATTCCAACCTGTCCATGCACTTCCCGCGTCGAGGAATGTAACCACCTGGAAATTCTCGATAAAATCATTCTTGATTGGATTCTTGGCGAAGTACTTAAAGACGGGCATTCTCAATTCAGCATTGGCTACCACTGCAGAGTTACCATTCCTGGCGTTCACATAAAACCCTCGCACCGGCCCTACAAACGACTGAAAACGGTAAGGTTCATCGGGGTTGATCGGGGTTGCATTATCCACTCGTTGAAATAACCAATTGTCGACCCCACCGAAATAATTGATGACCTTTTGCGCCCCGAAAGAACTTGTTCCTGCCAAGCGAAATGCAGCAATAAAATTGCGATGAATTTTCTCATAATGGCGAATATCGAAGCCTACAATGTTGATATCTGTTCGCACATCGATACTCGGTTGCTGATAACGCTCTACCCAAGCCTTGGCACGTGTGCCATTGAATAGATTGAGCCCTCGAACAATCGTGTTATCGAAGACATATTCAATTTTCAGGGCCAAATTGGTTTCAACCACGTTGGGCGATTGCAGGCTTACCAGGTCATTCGACTGGCGCACTCCGCGATCGATGCGTATGTCGCCGCGAATACGAAGCGAGCTCACCTCACTAAACGGATACTTCACACTATAGGCTAAATCGTTGCTTTGAAGCCTCACAATATCAATTCCCTGCTGAACACGTTGCGACTGACGTGAGAAGATTATTTTGCGATCCCAACGATCCTTCAATCGTTCGAAGCTGAGGCCGTATTCTGCATTGTCAAGTCCCCAATTGACCCTAAAGCCTCCGACGACTTTGTAATCTTCGAACAGGTCGGAAATCCCGAATTGCGTGAACCCCGAAAGGCCGGGCGAGATGCTACTCGGCGAAGGCCCTGCATAATTCTGATAAATGGGATTAAAAAAGTTGTTGCTCATTTGTGCAACCGCCTTGTCTGCAGCAAAATTCAACCGATAATTACGTGAACGCGGCAGCACAAAAAGCTCAAGTGTATCGCTAGCGAGTTTTTTCGCTTTGGAGCCCGCCTCTTGCACACGCGCAGTTTCCTTTTCAAGCGTGTAATCGTATCGCTCATCTTCGAAAACATAATTATCAATATCTACATCGCCCTTTGAAAGGGTATCGGCAGAAACTTTCAGTCTATCTGTTAACCCGAAAGCAATATCCTCTGGAGCAGATTCGGATCCTGTCTGCAAACCACTGAGCACATCGTTGTTTCGATTTCCGATCACAATCCAGGGCTGTCCTGCACGTCTATATCCCTCGAAAAAACTTCCGTCTTTTGAACGAAATTCAAAGTCATGCACATCACGCTGCAATTCGCTCACCTTCTTGGTAACCGTAAAATAGCGATAATGTATAGAGGTGTCGATAGCACTAATGACACTATCGACATAGGCAATGGACCGATTTCTATAGCCGTTATCATCTGCTAAAAATGAGTAATACTTATCGCTGTACTCAAATGGAAGAGATTCGTGTACCTGCGAAGTGTTGGTGATACGCTCCAACAATTTTGATCTATTCTCCAGGTCGAAAACGTATACGTCATGTTCTGGACGAAGGTGCATCCACTCATCAGCTCCAGCGCGCAACGTATCATCGACACGGTTCGAAGTGAAAATGATTCTTTGGCCACCTTCGATAAAGGAAGGATCTCTGTCATCCCAAAAATCACGTGTGAGTTGCTCGAAATTATTACCAATAACTTGATACAAATACAAATCCGTCTTCCCGCGATTTACTGCACTCAACACCATCCTCTTTCCGTCGGGGCTATACTGCATGGAGTTTATTTTCTCGATAAGAAATAATTCCTTCACGGTGTGGTTTCGATCCGCTACAGTATAATTTCCTATCCATGCGTTTGCTCGCTTTTCGAAAATGTAGGTGAGAATCTCACTTGAAGGATGCCAAGCCAACACTGGAAATGTTTTGTCGGGAATACGGTCCATTCGAGCTTCACGCTTGAGAATACACGTACGCTTTTGCCTTTCTATATCGTAAATCCAGATACGATATTGACCAAGCTCATGGGTCACATAGGCCATGAATCGCCCATCGGGGGAGCTAGTAAAATGGGAGTACTCATACTTGGGCGAATACTTCACTTGCAAGTCACCCATTTTCTTCTCACTTTTTTTGAAAAGCCTCACCTCCTGGCGTGTTGAGTTCGCCGGCAGACGTTTCTGGCCTGGTAACCATTCGCCACGGCCCGACGCTGCCTTCTCCTTGTAAAAGTTCACATATTCCTGCGACAACTGGTCGAGGGGCAGTCCAAGAACATAGAGAAAACCGCTTTCTACATTTCGACTAGCCTGCGCCATGTAGAGAATATTAGGTATAACATTCTGACCGTATACCTCTGCAATAAAGTTCCAAAAGGTTTGCCCCGCAAGGCGCGCATCATCACCGTCAAACTGATTGAAACTCTTAAATTTATTGTTGCGCACCAGGTCCTTTACAAAGGTGGAGCTCTCGGTGGAAACACCATCTGCGGCAAAAGCTATAATACCTTCTTCAAACCATTTGGGTACAGTAAGCAATGTTGAATTCTTGAGCACGTCCTTCCAATTACCGCCATAAACCAGCTGCGCAAACAAAACACGCGCTATGTTCTCTCTGACTTGCCTTTCCAACATGGTATGATCGCCTTCATAATAGGTGAACATCTTACTGCCCACAATTTTCGCAGCACCGCCGATATTAAATTGATCGTCACCCGTGAGGCCTAAGTTGCTTTGTCTAAACTCGCTTTGGTTGAGGTAGGAGAGCACTTCAATTTTTTCATCCGTTGTATAATCGAAAAATTGCTGCAGTTCTTTGAGGTTGCGCTCACACGACATCAAGGTATACTTCGCAAGATCTTCACCCCCTATGTAATAATAGACCTCGAAATTTTCTGATGGATAATAGAACCAAGTAAACTCTCTGTATTGCACTCGATTCTTACCAAACTCCATGTTGGTGCCTTGGTAGAACTGTGCGGCAAGTGGGCTCGAAACAAACAATGCCGAAACCCAACAAAACACTATGTGGAACAGGTGTTTACTCATCAATCGCAACTGCAGCTAAAGTAGCTGATTAACGCATTAAAAAACGAACGACCTTTGTCATCGAAATCCAAGGAAATCTAAAGTCCACGCATGAAAATACCCTTCCGCATAGCTCAGTTCACCTTCAACCCCTTTTCCGAAAACACCTATGTGCTGTCTGATGCGCAAGGGGCTGCCATAATCATTGACCCTGGCATGACCGACGAAACCGAAGACGCTATACTATTCGATTACATTGCCGATGAAGGGCTCAAACCAGCATTGATACTCAACACTCACTGCCATCTTGACCATATACTTGGCAATAGCGCAGTGGCCGAACGCTATGGCATTTCTATGCGTTGCCATGCACTTGAAATACCGGTAATTGAGCGAGCCTCCGCTACTAGTTTGATGTTTGGCATACCGTATCGACCGTCGGTATTGCCGGAAGTGACACTAGAAGAAGGGGAACAAATTATTGTGGGCGAAATCGTACTCGATACGTTGTTCGTGCCCGGACATGCACCCGGACACCTCGCATTCGTATGCCACGATGAACGTGTTGTTTTCTCTGGCGATGTTCTCTTCAAAGGAAGTGTGGGTCGCGTGGATTTGCCGGGCTGCAATGCATCCGATTTGGTGCTTTCTATCCAAAGAAAAATGTACGCTCTTCCAAACGATTATGTAGTGTATTCTGGGCACGGCCCGCACACCACCATTGGAGAGGAAAAACAAGAGAATATTTTTGTCAGGCCCGACTGGTCGAGCCTATGAAACGGCCTTTTTAAGTGTAACGGCAAATGTGCTCCCCACACCCTCTGTGCTGCGCACCGAGATGCTTTGGTTATGGCTGTCGACGATATGCTTGCAGATAGCCAATCCCAATCCTGAACCGCCTACGTTGCGCGAGCGACTTTTATCGACACGATAGAATCGCTCGAAGATGCGAGGCAAGTGCTCCTTGGCAATACCCAATCCATCGTCTGCAATTTCAATAAGTACGTTATCATCCATGTCGTAGAAACGTACGCGAGTCTCCCCATTGTCCTTTCCATACGACACGCTATTCATCAGAAGGTTTACAAACACCTGTTGAACACGCTTTCTGTCGGCCAAAACCACAATTGGCTTCTCCGTAGAATTGCCCAATCGCAATGTTATTTCTCGATCAGCAGCAGGGCCTTCAAGCAGTTCGATTGTTTGTTTAGCCAATTCAACCACATCAAACTTGGTTAATTCCAACTGCATATTGCCGCTCTCAATACTCGCAATCTGGTCTAAGTCTTTGAGCAAATCAATAAGTCTTTCACAGCTGCTATTGGCTCTTTCCAAAAATTTTCTATTCAGTTCAATATCGTTGAGGTCGGTCTCTAACAAGGTTTCAATGTAACCCTGTACATTAAAAACCGGAGTTTTCAACTCATGCGCTAAGTTGCCGATGAATTCACGTCGATAATTTTCTGCACTGCGCAATTCCTTTACCTCTTTGATTCTTCGGTCAGCCCAATCCGCAACCTCTTTATTGATTTCGTTCAAGACATCTGTGCTCATTTGAATTTTCTGGCGGGCATCACTTTGGCTGCGCAGCGTATGAATAGTCTTATAAATAATTTTTACCTTGTGGTATAGGAACCGCTCAATCAAATAGTAAACAATACCATACGAAATTGAGAAACCCAATATCAGTAGAGCGATTAACGGCAAAAAAGAAAACTCCCTCTCAAGGAGATAGATGACCAAAAAATAAGTTATAGCCAAAAGGCCTGTTATAAGCGCTCCAGAAGTGAGCGCTACTTGTCGGGGTGTGCGAACTGTGATTAACCTCACGGTTCAAATTTATACCCTACACCTTTAATTGTTTTGAAAAAATCGTCGCCCAATTTTTCACGAAGTTTTCGGATATGCACATCTATGGTGCGATCTCCAACGATAACATCATTTCCCCAAACACTTGAAAGAATTGTCTCTCGAGTAAACACACGGCCGGGTTGAGAAGCCAGCAAAGCCAGTAGTTCAAACTCTTTCTTTGGCAGGGAAAGTTCCGCGCCATCCTTGTACACTACATATCGTTCTTTATCGATTACAATTCCTGCCATGTCACGCTTCGACTGTTCTGCTACCACCGGAATACCACGTCTTAGAAGCGCTTTCACTCGTGAGACTAACACTCGCGGCTTTATCGGTTTGGAAATATAATCATCGGCCCCCGCGTCAAACCCTGCTATTTGGCTGTAGTCTTCATTGCGTGCAGTCAGAAATGCGATAATGGTATTTTTCAGATTGGCATCATCACGCAGCTCTTTGCACGTTTCCATGCCGTCCATTTCAGGCATCATGACATCGAGAAGAATTAATTCGGGGTGATGAATTCGTGCAAGTTCGAGAGCCTTACGGCCGTTTGGTGCAGTAAACACCTCAAAGCCTTCACGTTCGAGATTGAAACCAATCATCTCCAAAATATCCGGTTCATCATCGACCAGTAGTATTTTTTGTTTGCTCATGGGGTATTATTTTACTGCAACTTTTTGCGTTACAAAGCAAGCCAACACAGGTTACGCCAAGGTTAATTGATTATTAACCGATGCGAAAACAATAGCTCACACAACCGATATTCGCCGCTTCAATTCGAGGTTAAAATTAAGGCATTGAAAAATTACTTTCACGGCAAAACGATATGGATCACTGGCGCGAGTTCAGGTATCGGTGAAGCATTGGCCTATGCACTTTCCAACGAGGGTGCTCATTTAATCATTTCCGCACGACGCACAGAGGAGTTAGAGAAGGTAAAAGCACAATGCTCACGGCCAGAAACTGTTGAGGTTGTGTCTCTCGACCTATCATCATCTTCTTCGGTAGACTCAGCCATTATGCACTGCCTAGGCACGTACAATCGTATCGATATGCTCTTCAATAATGGAGGTATAAGTCAGCGCTCGGAAGCCCTGCACACCGAGACAGCAGTGGTGCGACAAATGATGGAGATAGACTTTTTCAGCAATATCACACTTTCCAAAGCCATTGCGTTGCACATGAAAGAGCGAGGAGGTGGGCACATCATTGTGACCTCTAGCCTAATGGGCAAATGGGGGTTTTACTTACGATCGGGCTATGCTGCCGCGAAGCACGCTCTTCATGGCTACTACGACAGCATGCGCATGGAAGTGGAGCAGTTCAACATCAAAATTACGCTTCTCACTCCCGGTTTCATCGCCAGCTCCATCTCCAAAAATGCATTGAACGACAAAGGCTTAGCTACGGGAGAAATGGACAACAACCAGGCATCCGGTATGTCAACCGCGCAATGTGCCAAAGAAATTTTACGCGGAGTGGCAGCAGGGAAGACAGAATTTGCCATTGGTGGGAAAGAACTACTAGGATTGAAGCTTCGACGTTTTGTTCCGCGCCTTTTCGAAAAAATTCTACGCAAACAATCGGCTCGTTAAACTCAATCTTTTATTCGCGAAAAACGAAGCGCCTTCAGCATAAAATTCGGAAGCGGCTTCAAAGGATCGCGTTTTTCGACGTTGAGAAACACTCCCCATTTTTCGATAATTGGTACTTTGTACACTTCTATCATCTCTATGAGAGTCCTGTCATCATCGTGGATATACGTGCAATGAACTTTGGTGTTCCCCATACTCAGTGCATTTCTGCTATCGCACGTAAACCCATATCCGGCAGCGGCTAAATCAACGCCCAGGGCGTTCATGCCTTTCACATCAAAACCAATATGAGCGAAACCAGTATCGCCCCAAATTCGATCTTCGAAAATATAATTTGGTGATCGTTCTAGAGCTTGAACCAACTCTATGTAGGTCTTTCCCGTGACTCGAGCAAAACCTCCACCTGGTTGGTTGCTTTGTGAAAGCAAAACCCTTCGAAATCTCTGGTCTCCGGAAGGGAGCTCGCTCCAATCCGAGAAGTTCGCTGTTTTATCGTAAATCACCTCGTCGAAACCAAGCAATTCTCCGTACAACTTGAGCGCCGCATCCATATTAGACACCCCTGTGGTACAACCAATTACACCACCACTGTGATGTCCACTGTTGGTATACCAAGAATCGCCTTGAACAAATTGCCAATAGTTAGCGTCGAGATCTTGCATGTAAAACGTCTCTCTACCGTTTGGATCCATCTCGATGGATGTCACACCGCTTGCCCCTTGCTCCTTACAGAAGCGATGAGACGCCTTCAGGTTCTTGCATTTTACTTGTGTTATAAAAACACCTAGATCCCCCATCTGAACAGGCTGAATGGCCTTTACAGGCTCGAAAGATGTCGGCCTTATGACCTCGATTGCACAACCTCCTTGCAAATTCATCACCATGCTTGCGCGCTTCGTAATAGTGGTGTTGCGCGTGTAGATATCCATCAGTGGTGCAGGCTGGATGCTATCAAAAAAAGGGATATCGAGTCCGAAAAACTTTCGGTAAAAACGAAGCGCTCTATCCATGTCGGAAACTGCTACTCCAATGTGTTGAAGGCCATTAATTCTTTTATACATCTTTCTTAAGGTATGGGAGACGATTCAACCATTGCACAACAGTATCACGGGCCTTAAGCCAATGCTGAAAGTCTTCAGTGTTTTGCATCCGCGAGCAACGCAACGCGTGCACTACATGCTTTGCGCATCGCCACCAAGGCAGCGTGATTAATCCCGCTGGAACGGCAAGCCATGGAAGATAAAGGTAGGGAGCCGAAACACCTGCGGCATATAAAACACCGAGCACAGCGAACAAATAAAATGGCGTTAGAAAAGTCCAAAACGAAATTCGAATTGAGTTTCGGAACAGCGTGTCTTTGATGACAGTATGAACAAAGCGTTCGGTGAAAGCTTGCATGGGCCAAAAAACAAGCGTTGCAAGCAACGCTGGAAGGCAACCCACCACTACAAACAACCAATGCCAAAAAGTTATCGGACGCGAAAAAAGCTCTTCACTAATTTTCAATTGGTGCATGCCCGTGCGATAGTGATTAACCTCGTTGTTGAGAAATGAATGATACTCAACAGACGCATCTAGCCTCTTCGCGAAAGCATGAAATCTGTCATATTTCTGCAAGAGGCTATCTTTCGGATGAAGCGCATCAAGCAATGGCTTCAAGGCAAGTATTTCATGATGCACATCTTCGCTATCGATATGTATCATAAGATCACACAACGCATTATGCACTCTTTGCGTTATTTCTACGTGAAGCTTGGCGTGTGTAGCGTCTGTGTTCGATAAAAAAGACTCCACCTCAATCGGATCACCATACTTAACCAAAAGGTTTTTTTGCGCATCGAAGAAACTCTCGTAATCGAGACCTACCGGCACGATGCACAGATTACGCACCCCGGCTTCATGCGCACCAATTACTAGGCGTGCCAGCCCCTTCTTGAGTGGCACAAGTTGTTTTTTGCCTCGATGGGTTCCCTCCGGAAAAATGCCTATTGCCGCATTGTTTTTCATGCGGAGGTGGCACTGCTCAAAAATCTCATTGTTCCTGTCGTGCAGGTCAGCTACTCGATCACGCTCGCGGTAGACAGGCAACATATTGATACGGCGCAAAAAACGATTTATCAGCGGATTTTTAAATACATCTGCACGTGTCAACCAATGCACTTGGGTTGTTGCAGTAACGCACAAGACTACCGGATCGAGTAATGCATTTTGGTGGTTGGCCACTAAGATGACAGGTCTATTCTTGGGCACCTTGTGAGCTCCATCCACTACAACCCGGCGGAAAAACAGATAGACACCCGTCCAAACAAATGGACGCAATATTTGGTAAATGACTGATTTCTGTGGAGCCAATGCGCTTGATGAACCTAATTAACTTTTTCTCTGAACTCGGTCACTCGTTGTAGTTGAGCACCTTGTGACCACCGTCCATTAAATAACGGTCGCGCTTAAACAATTCTACATCGGCTTTCACCATATCTGTAACCAATTGCTCTAGCGAATGTTTGTGCTGCCAACCCAGTTTAGTCCTCGCTTTAGTCGGATTGCCGACTAGCAGTTCTACCTCGGTTGGGCGGAAATATTTAGGGTCAATTTCTATCAGAACCTTGTTCGTTTTTGTATCGTATGCCTTCTCGTCAACACCGCTGCCTTTCCACTCAAGCGTTATACCCACATGAGAAAAAGCGAGATTACAGAAATGCTTTACGCTGTGTGTTTCGCCCGTAGCAAGCACGAAGTCGTCGGGTTCATCTTGTTGCATCATCATCCACATTCCCTCGACATAATCTCGAGCATGACCCCAATCGCGCTGTGCATCCACGTTTCCGAGGTAGAGTTTGTCTTGCAAGCCCATACTAATTTTAGCGACAGCGCGCGTAATTTTTCTCGTTACAAATGTTTCTCCACGTAAAGGCGATTCATGATTAAACAAGATTCCGTTGCAGGCAAACATTCCGTAGGCCTCTCGATAATTCCTTACTATCCAATATGCATAAAGTTTGGCTACCGCGTAAGGGCTTCGAGGATAAAACGGAGTTTCTTCCGATTGAGGCACTTCCATAACCTTCCCGTACAACTCGCTTGTAGAGGCTTGATAGAATTTTGTCTTTTTTTCCAGCCCAAGAATCCGAATTGCTTCCAATAAGCGCAATGCTCCTGTGCCGTCGGCGTTAGCCGTATATTCTGGTGTTTCAAAAGAAACGTGCACGTGACTTTGTGCTGCGAGGTTATAGATTTCGTCGGGCATAATTTCTTGCACCAAACGAATCAAGTTCGTGCTATCGGTTAGGTCGCCGTAATGCAAGAACATGCTCACACCATTTTCATGCTGATCTTGGTATAGGTGGTCGATACGGTCGGTATTGAACAGTGAACTTCGTCGTTTCACGCCGTGCACCTCGTAGCCTTTGCTCAACAGCAATTCCGCTAAGTATGCACCATCTTGACCGGTAATGCCGGTAATGAGAGCTTTCTTCTTCATGTAAAGATATTCAACCTCCAAATCTAAGAAGTTCTTGTGCACAATCTGCGTCTTGTGACGTGGCTCGGTCTGCTAATCTTTCTCGAACTGCAACTCACACAATCGGTTGTAAAAACCACCGGCTTGCGTTAGTTCGTCGTGTGTGCCCATCTCATGCACACGCCCCTGATCTAGGACCACGATTAGATCAGCTTTGCGAATAGTCGACAGACGATGTGCGATAACGAGCGAGGTGCGACTCACCATCAGTTTTTCCAGCGCATCTTGCACGAGTCGTTCGCTTTCACTATCGAGTGAGCTTGTGGCCTCATCGAGTATGAGTATGGTTGGATTTCGCAGCACCGCACGCGCGATAGCAATGCGCTGGCGTTGGCCGCCGGAAAGTTGAATACCACGCTCTCCCACGACAGTTTGGAACTTCTCTGGAAATGCCTCGATAAAGTCTAGCGCGTTTGCCTTTCTCGCCGCCTCACGCACCTGATCAGAATTAGCACCGGGGGCACCGTAGGCTATGTTGTCGAATATGGTGCCTCCAAATAAAATCACTTCCTGGGGAACGAACGCCATGTGCTTTCTCAAATCGGTGAGTGCAAACTCAGATGCTGGCTTGTCGTCGAATCTAATTTCTCCGGAGGTGGGTTCGTAGAAGCGCTGAATCAAGGAAGCGATGGTAGACTTGCCCGATCCGGAAGAGCCCACCAGCGCAATCTGCTGTCCTGCATTCACACGAAAAGAAACACCACGTAGTACCTCAATATCCTTTCGCGAAGCATAGGTAAAAGCCACATCTCTCAACTCTATTACACCTTGCAGAGGTGTAATTTCTGTGGGTTCCACCAAGCCGACCTGCTCCGTCTCATAGCCGAGAATCTCCATTACGCTTTCAATCACTCCAATGCTGCGTTGGAGGGTTCCCATTTGGGAGGCCAAGCCGCCTATTGAACCGGCAACCAGTCCCGTTATAAATACAAACTTGCCCAACACATCCTTTCCGATTTCACCCGTTTCTTGAAGATGCGCACCTACACCCATTACGAGTCCTAGAGCACCAAAAAGAAAAATGATGATGAAGGTTCCGAACATTCCTCGCCAAACGGCACTTCGCATGGCAATGTCCTTGATGCTTCCAATGCTGTGCTGAAATCGATTCGACTCGAATACCTCATTTGCAAAACTCTTTACGTTGACGATACCCGTTAGAGATTCGTTCACAATAACACTGCTTTCCGCAACCTTGTCTTGCGTCTTCTTTCCAATATTTCGGATGTATCTCCCGAAAATAACCATTACAATCATGATTACTGGTAACGTGCAGAGCATCACGAGAGTGAGCTTGTAGCTGTATGAAACCAACCATCCGATACCCACTACGATAATTACCGTTTGTCTAATAAACTCTGCAAGTGTTATGGTGAGCGTTTCCTGTATCGTGGTAATGTCGCTAGAAAGCCGGCTCGATAAATCACCCACTCTTCGTTCATTGAAGAATTGCATCGGCATCCTGATGATGGTAGAAAACGCATCTCTTCGGAGGGCGAGCATTGCGTTCTCTGTTACGTATGAAAAAATGTAAACACGAAAAAAGGAAAAAATTCCCTGGATGATAAGGAGCGCTACCAGAGCGGCAAGCACCTTGGCTGTTCCACCCCATTCAGTACTTGCTGGAATCCAACTCGCCCATGCGCCACCGGCAAACTCCGCAGAGGACTCAGGACTCACTAATTGGCCTAGCAAAGCGGTAATGACTATGACAAGCAGGCCAGAAACTACAAGTAACAACAACCCGATAGAGAACAAAAAACTATGAGGCTTGATGTAGCTGAACACCTTCAGGGCATTCAAAAAAGACTTTTTGGAGATTTTTTTCTTCTCAGTTTTCGTTTCGTTAGACACAGCCCTCCATTTTTTTCATGCACGGCAAATTTAGTGCATGGCGGTCGCTCAACCCTTTGCAGAAAGCAAGAGTTTTTTCGCTTTTCGTATTGCTTTGTCCAATTCTACTTTTCGTTTCCGAGTATATTCCTCGTCGATATTCACTTGGTCTAGCTCAGGACTGTATGACATGCGGACATAGGGTTCGTTGAGAATTGAAAAATCTACGGTCTCTACTGCTCTGAAAAGCGAGACGTCCAACGATAAACTACGCGGCTTTTTTTCCTCGGGCAATTGCGTGGCGTCTACAAATAGTTTTTTATTCACAAACGAAGAGCCACCAAACCAAACCTCATATTCGAACCCCACAGGCAGATAGAAGGAATACATGCCATCTGCACCGCCAAAAAAAGCAACAAATAACTCCTTGTTTTGATAGATCACAATCTGAACGTGTGCTGCCGGTGACTCTGAAGATTGGAGGATATCATTATGATAAATGACCCCACTAATTAGGAAATGATTCTCCAATGAAGTGGACTTACTGATTTTCCGAAGTTGTGCATTTGCCATACTTCCTGACACTACGATAAGCATCGTCAAAAGAAATATTCTCATATACTAAAGAAACGAAAAAACGCCCCACGATTGAGGGCGTTTTCTATTCGTTTTCAACACCTAACGGTTACTTTCCATTCGCAACAAGCACACCTGTTAGTCGGCCACTCACCTCGTGCGAATAATCCATATTCCATTCTAATTTCCCACTTCTTTTATTGAATTTTGCCATGGCAACCGGGGTGTAATTCATAAAGTTCATGCCCAAGTAACCGCGATCTTTGAATAGGCTTATGTCGAGTTCAAGATTTACTATAGCTAGATCTGCAGCCCGCTCAAAACCCTTTGTGTCTATCTGCACCACTTTCGTTACAAATGGGGCCTTCCCAAACTTCAACGTAAACACGGAATATCGAGGCAAGTTTATGCTGTACTTCCCCTTTGGCCCCGACATTTCTGTTGCGACCAATTCTTCTCCCGACCATATTTCAATCGGTATGCCCATCACTCCCTTTTCGGAAGAATCGGCAAGATTCAATTCCAACACATTTCCCTGAAAAGTGAATGTCTTTACTTTCGATTGTGCGATTGACCAATGAGCGCAAAACAAAGCAGCCAGAATAGCAATAGTATTTTTCATCGTTTAAGTTAGATTTCAGAGGTGTATACCCCGGAGGAAAGAAAAAGGTTACAGACTCTACTTCTTTGTCCGCTTCTCCGGCTTCTCGTGAAAGAAATAACGAAGATCAGCCGTGAGATAATTACCCCCCAAACGAACTTGGGTTTGAGTCGGATCGCCATCCAACTGAAACAAAACCCTCGTTGTGCCTATGGGTGCAAAAGGACGATGATACGAGGCCCCCAAATAGAAATACCCTTTGTCGGGCGTGCGCCACTCGAAGCCATAATTTGCCAACAACGATGGCTGTATCCAATTGTTCTTAAAGGTTTTCTGGTAGAAATCAAACCGCAATGTATCCTGGTATTCATAGGCCGATGACTCCACATTGCTTGGGTATAAATCGATCGAAACCCCTGCGCTGGCATTCATAAACACACGCTCTGTTAGCTTCACAAAGACCAATGCTTGCATAGGAATCTCATAACCCACATAGCGAAAGCGCAGCTGTTTTTCCGTGGGTAAAAGAGGGTGCGTATAATGGAGCGTGAAGTTGCGTTGAACCATACAAATGCCCGACTCTACACTCCAATTGCGCGTTAATCCTTTACGCACGACCATTCCAAAATTCAGCCCCACATTAGGTTCGAAGCGCACACGTAGTTCCTCAAACTCGACATCCTCCGTTCCCGATCCGAGGTACTTGCTTGGTATCATCGGCTTCAATTGAATGCCCAGCGTGGTTACATTGACTTGAGCACACAGCCTGGTTGCTGCAGCTGAAAAAAAGCAGGCTAAAAAGAGTATTTTTCGAGCACACCTCATTGAGCCGTATCAATCCATGAGGTGACGTATTCAAGGGGCTTGCGGTGTTGCGAGGGCCATTCGCCTTCGAGGTAACCCACGTAAATTAGCCCTAAACAACGCGAGTCATCCTCTAGTCCAAGAAACGCAAGGGCTTCGGGATGGTTGAGAAATTTAGGGGTAGACCAAAACGTTCCCAAACCGTAAGCTGTAGCAGTGAGCATGATATTCTGCGCTGCACAAGCAACAGCCTCTATCTCTTCCACCTCAGCAATTTTACCGGAAGGGTCGCGCTCCATGCACAGCGCTATTATAGCCGATGTTTTTTGCAGGCGCAACGCAATGCGTTCCTTTTTCGCAGCACTAAACTTTTCGATCGAAGTTGTTCGTTCGTAAAGCCCGGGTAAAAAACTCCGCAAGCCCTCTACACCATCTCCAATGAACACTTTAAACCGCCAAGGCTGGGTCATGCCATGAGTTGGTGCCCAAATAGCGTTATTTAGCATTAGTTCGATTTGCTCGCGATGGACTTTCCGCTCCGAAAACTTCTCGGGCATAACACTCCGACGATTGCGAATAACCTCGGTAATTTCACTCAGGTTGTACTTCATAATTCAAACGTGAGCAAAGCTAAGCGCAAGAGGATAAATAAAAACGCAGGACAGCACTCAACCTTCACAGCACAAAATTGTTTTAACACCATTACATTGCCTCATCCAAACACCATGAAAAAAACCTACATAATAACAGGCGCAGGCTCCGGAATGGGCAGAGCCACTGCGCAATTGCTTTCCCAAGATCCTGAAGCGAGTTTACTCCTCATTGGGCGCACGCGTTCTGCACTAGAAGAAACCCATGCCCTCCTTGCCCATCGCCAACTGCATACAATTGCAGATTTCGACATTCGAAACTCAGAAGCCTGGCGTAGTGCCATTTCACAAACCTTCAACTCCACTACAAATGTATGCGGCGTGTTTGCCAATGCAGGTATTGGCGGCGAAAACCATTACGGCACAGCAGATCGTTGGGATGAAATCATAAGTACCAATTTAACGGGAACCTATGTTACTGTGATGGAACTACTGCCCTACCTCAGACAATCAAAAGACACCTTTAAGCACATCGTGATAACCTCTTCATGTTTGGCGCGCTTTGGGGTGCCTAACTACACAGCCTATTGCACGGCTAAAACAGGTCTTCTAGGTCTCACACGATCCTTGGCTGTGCAACTGGCATCAGATAGCATCCTCGTAAATGCACTTTGCCCCGGTTGGGTAGAAACGGAAATGGCCAAGGCCGGCATCCAAAATTTGGCCGACCGAGGAGGTGAAACGTATGCGGTAGAGTTCGATAAACAAATGAGCTACGTGCCCTTGGGGCGCATATCACAACCTGAAGAAATTGCGCGAATGGTTGCATTCTTATTCTCCAACCAACAAACGTCTATCACTGGTCAAAGCCTCGATATAAATAACGGTTCATACATGCAATGAGAACACTTTTCCACTCCATTTTTTTCTTGGCGGTCAGCCAGCCCTTGTGGGCGCAAAGCCATGCCTACCCGAGCGACTCAACCATGATTTCGGCCATCTATGAAGAAGTCATGCTAAACGCCGAATGCTACGAGAACCTGCGCTATTTGTGTAAAAACATCGGGCACAGACTTGCAGGTTCGGAAAGTGCGCAAAAAGCGATCGATTGGGGCAAAACCACCTTAGAAAAATCGTCGGCAGATAGCGTGTTTCTTATGCCCGTGGAAGTTCCCCATTGGACTCGTGGCTCGCATGAGCATGGGACTTACTTTTCAAACGATATACAAAAGGAAGTGGCATTGACTGCGCTCGGTGGCTCTGTTGGCACCAACGGAAAAACGATAACTGCACGGGTCGTCGAAGTAAAAAGTTTCGATGAGCTCAAGGCACTGGGAGAAGAGAAGGTTAGAGGATCTATTGTCTTTTTCAATAAACCACTCGATGCAACACTTATCAATACGGGAGCGGCCTACGGCGGCGGTTATCCCATACGCGGACAAGGGCCAAGTGAAGCCGCCAAGATGGGAGCAGTTGCCTGCCTTATTCGCTCATTAACCCTTGCAGAAGACAACTACCCACATACCGGCGCAACTAACTATGAAGAGGGTGTTGAGCGCATTCCGGCAGCTGCTCTTAGCTCGGTATCATCGAGGCAGTTGAGCCAAGACTTAAAAATCAATCCGCAACTTCAATTCAGTTTGCAGCTTTCTTGTGAAGCCTTTGAGCGCACTATGCAAGCCAATGTGATTGCCGAGATCCGGGGTACTGAATTTCCAGACGAGTACATTACTGTAGGTGGCCACCTCGACTCATGGGACATCGGCGAAGGAGCGCACGACGATGGCACGGGTGTCGTTCAATCGATTGAGATGATACGCGCACTTAAAGCCATAGGCTACTCGCCCAAACGCACCATACGAGCCGTATTATTTATCAATGAGGAATTTGGCAACGATGGAGGCGAGACGTATGCACGCGTGTGCAGAGAAAAAGGGCTTGTGCATATAGCCGCATTGGAAAGTGACGGTGGTGGATTTACCCCAGTAGGATTCAATTGCGACATAAGCGACAAGCAATATGAAGTAGTAACGTCGTGGCTGCCACTTTTAGAACCCTACAATCTTTTTCGCTTCCGAAGAGGAGGCAGCGGTGTAGATATACGCCCCTTAAAAGATGATCGTATTGCGCTTTTTGGATTGAATGTAGATGGGCAACGCTACTTCGATTATCACCACACCAACAACGATCGATTCGAGAACGTAAATAAACGAGAGCTGGAGTTGGGAGCCGCCGCAATGAGCGCCCTTGTTTATCTTCTCGATCAAAGCGGTGTAGCCACAGAGAAATAAAAAAAGCCGCCCCAATGGGGCGGCTTTTTTATTTAAATCAAGCTGTGATTACTTCACGGTCAATTTAGAAACTGACACGCTGTTACCAGCTTTAAAGTTTACCATGTAGATACCTGCAGCGATACCATCCAAAGTGATTTGGCTTTGGTTAGCACCTGCAGACATGTTGCCGAGGTTTTGAACCTTCACGATGTTTCCAACCATGTCAACCATTTCGATAACTACCATTTCGCTAGAAGCAAGAGTGTAGTCGAAAGTAACACGATCTGAAGCAGGGTTTGGATACACACGGAAGTCAGCAGCAGAAGCCACTTCTTCGATACCCACGAGTTCGTTTACGTTCGTCTTCGCAGCAGCCTCATAGAACCCGTAGCTTCCGTCGTAATCCCATAGCACTGAAGCCGTGCTTCCGTTGTTGTTAATAGATCGTACTAAAACCGACCCGTCTGTAGCACCCCAGATAGCACCATTCAAGCCATCACCGAACGCATCGTACCAAGTGAACTGGTAGCAACCTGTTGACGGCAAGTAAGCGTGCTCAACTAATGAAGACGCATCAGGGTTCGCATTGCTGTATGCTTCGCTAGCTACAACGTTACCGTTTTCATTGGTGATTTCCCATGAAGTCTCCTCAGGCCAGTTGTCGAACGTGATTTCCATCATGATGTGAGTGGTACCATCATCAGCAAAACCGATAGAAGCAGTGTAGTTGTTGTTGCTTGCATCATCGTCAGTCGAGGAAATCTCAACCTGGAGATTTCAAGCGCTAGTCATACTCACTGTACCTACGTTAACATCAGCAACACCATAGGTAGACAAGTTTCCAGTCCAGTTGTAAGAAACAGGTGCAACACCACCTGTTACAGTGATTGTGCAAGCCGTCAATGCAGAAAGACCATTATTTTGGATAGTCACTGCAACGTTTACATCACCACAAGTAACCACGTCACCGTTGTAGCTCAACAACAAAGGATCGTTGCTGAAAGAAGCAGGTGATGGGCAATCGCCGATAGAAGCATACAAATCGGCGGCACTCGCCTGACCTACTTCAGTCACAATACGGTTGGGACAAATGCGATA
>CAMBPD010000018.1 GCA_945869405.1 Chryseobacterium gleum
GAAAAAGGTTGGCAAATGCCAATGGTAGTATCGGCACCGGCTGCGCTGCGCTAAGCCGGCGCCATAACTCGAGCGCAACACCCATCGCGCGGGTTTAGCGCAGCGTAACCCGCGCGGAACCACATCGCGCGGGTTTAGCGAAGCGTAACCCTTGCGGAAACTCTTCTTGGTTTTAACCATGCAACCCCATCGCGCGGGAATAGCGCAGCGCAACCCGTGCGGAAACTCCTCTTGGTTTTTACCATGCAATTTTCGAGGAAAAAGGTTGGCAAATGCCAATGGTAGTATCGGCACCGGCTGCGCTGCGCTAAGCCGGCGCCATAACTCGAGCGCAACCCCCATCACGCGGGTTTAGCGAAGCGTAACCCGTGCGGAAACTCTTCTTGGCTTTAACCATGCAATTTTCGAAGAAAAAGGTTGGCAAATGCCCACAACAGTATAGGCACCGGCTACGCTGAGCTAAGCCGGCGCCATAGCTCGAGCGCCATCGAAGAGGCCGCTGTAATCCTGCTCTCCTCTATACCTCACCTTCGCCGTACCTTTATACCATGAATCTGCGCATCCTTTTTTCTTTCGCTTCCATGCTGTTTCTGAACGCGTTGCTTTTCGCGCAACAACGCATGACCGGCGAAGCAATCGTGCAGCTTAAAAGCGATAGCGATATCGCAACGTTCATTTCTGACATGAACGCTCAACTCGGACTCACGGCCGAAGTGAAGGAGTCGCACTGCATCTATCAGCGCATGAACCTGTGGCTCGTAGCGTTCAACGAAGAGCAAATCCCAATGCGCGATTTTCTCTATCATGCGAAGAAGAACTCGGAGGTCGTGCAAGCACAAGTGAACCACATCGTTGCGCAACGCCTCGTGCCCGACGATCCGTTTTTCGAACAACAGTGGCACCACCAACAGGCCAACGACCACGACATCGACAGCGAGCTGGCGTGGGACATCACAACGGGGGGCACCACCCCCACAGGCCATGAAATTGTGGTGTGCGTGGTGGAGCTGGGCGGCTGTCTTTGGAACACCACCGACATCGTTGACAACCATTGGGTGAACGTGCATGAAATTCCTCTCAACAACATCGACGACGACAACAACGGCTACATCGACGACTACGACGGGTGGAACATCGTGAGCGAAAGCGATGTGATTGATCCCGACAGTCACGGCACACGCGTGTGCAGCATGATAGGCTCCAAAGGCAACAACAACACAGGTGTGGTTGGTGTGAACTGGGACGTGAAAATGATGATGGTTGAAATCGGTGGCTCCACCGAAGCAGCGGCTATCGCGGGTTACGTTTATCCGCTTGAAATGCGTCGTCTGTATAATGAAACGAACGGAGCGCAAGGAGCATACGTAGTTGCTACCAACAGCTCGTGGGGCACCGACAACGGGCAACCCGCCGACGCGCCCATTTGGTGCGCCATGTACGACTCACTCGGTGTGCACGGCGTGCTGAGTTGCGGGGCGACTTCCAACAACAACACAAACGTTGATCTTTTTGGCGATCTGCCCACCGCATGCCCTAGCGATTACCTGATTTCCGTTGGGCGCACCAACAGCATGGATGTACGCGCTTCGGGTGGTTACGGCCTCACCACCATCGATCTCGCCGCACCGGGCGACGCGGTGTACCTCGCCAACAACACAACGTACACAACAACGACAGGCACCTCATTTTCGAGTCCGTGTGTGGCGGGTGCCATTGCACTCTTGTATAGCGCACCGTGCACAGCATTCGACGATAATGCCAGTGCCAATCCGGCGCAAGCTGCTGCGCTCATGAAAGACTTCATTCTAAACGGGGTCGACACTACTACACAACTTCTCGGCGAAACCGTGAGCGGCGGAAGACTGAACGTGCACAATAGCATGCAGTTGCTCATCAACTCTTGCGACAACGGACAATGCATGGCTCCGTATGGATTGGAAGTTTCACAATCCCCAAGCACTCTCAACTACACCATTAGCTGGAATGATTTAATTGCTGCTGAAGATTACCGTCTGGAATATCGTCTCGGTGGAATTACAGAATGGACATCGGTTGAATTGAACAACGTCAATACTGCAGCTCTTGAAAATCTTTTGGCTTGCGTGAGCTATGAGGCAAGGGTCGCGGCTTACTGCACCGATTCACTCAGCATGTGGTCGCAAGTAATCACTTGGGAAACCGACGGCTGCTGCATTCAACCACAAACACTTCAGATCATTGCTTCATCTGCCACCACACTCACGCTGCAATGGAATGAAGTGCTCGCTGCTTCGGGCTATACGATTATTGCAGCCGATGTAAACGGCAATACACAGCAGTGGCTTATTTCGGAAACAGACACATTCACCATCAACAATCTGACGCCTTGTTCCAATTACACTATCAGCATCAGCTCTGCGTGCAGTAATCCGGAAGGAAC
Organism: Chryseobacterium gleum; assembly: GCA_945869405.1. GTDB lineage: Bacteria > Bacteroidota > Bacteroidia > Flavobacteriales_D > Sanyastnellaceae > JAIBBG01. The sequence continues at coordinate 2,420 of CAMBPD010000018.1, forward strand.
AGCCTACGAAATACCGGTGTTCACAACCGGTTGCGAAGACTGTGCACTCATACCCTATTGCTCCACATCGGCCAATGCAGATGTAGAGTTTATTTCCAACGTTACCGTGGGCGATCTTCAACGCACTTCAACCAGCGACAACGGCTACCTATTGGTGCCTGATGTAACGGATACACTCTATGCAAGCATGACGTATAGCGTGAGTTGCACACCAGGCTATCTTGGCAACGCTTACAATGAGAATTTTCGGATTTGGATCGACTACAACATCGATGGTGATTTTGAAGATGCGAATGAACTCGTGTTTGACCCTGAGCCAACCACGATTGCGGTGACGGGTTCATTCACAGTGCCGAATGCCGTTACCGAAGGTGTTTCGCGCTTGCGAGTTTCCATGGCCTATACACCTATTAACGCGAACAATGAACCTGAGCCATGTGGCAACTTAACTTATGGTGAGGTAGAAGACTACTGTGTGGTGCTAGCACTCGGAAGTGCGATTGAGGAATCTTCTCTGGAAGCACCATCATTCAGCATTTACCCTAACCCGACGTCCAAACAGATTCGCATTGTAGGATTGAATCAACGTCCGGAACAGGTCGATTTAATTGCTGCTGATGGTCGTTTAGTAAGTCGTCTATCCACTGCAAACTGGCCAACAGTTTCCATCGCAGATTTTCCTGCAGGAATGTATTATCTCTCCTTGCAAACGGCTGAAGGTCGGCGCAGCTTACCACTGATTGTGCATGACTAATTCAGGGCTTCCTTTTTTCGAAAATGATGTTCCCGTCCAATCGCTGGAACACCCTCTGTGCGCAGCGAAAGGCGTCACGGTGGATGTGAAGCGGCTCGATCTGCTTCATCCGCTCGTCAACGGCAACAAGGGTTTCAAGCTGAAGTACAATTTGCTCAAGGCTATGTCGGAAAAAGGTCAAGCGGTGCTAACGTTTGGCGGTGCTTGGAGTAATCATATTTATGCAACGGCTGCAGCGGGAAAAGAACTAGGCATTCGCACCACCGGGATCATTCGCGGCGAAGAGCCTGCACAATACAGTTCTACGCTTGAATTCGCCCGGGCGTGCGGCATGCACTTGGAATTTGTATCGCGGTTGGACTACGAAGAAAAAAACACCGATGAATTCAAAGCGTGGTTGCAAGGGAAATTCGGCGACTTTCATCTCGTTCCGGAAGGTGGTTCTAATTATTATGGCATCAACGGATGCATGGAGATTCTTTCTGCATCCGACAAAGCAAACTACGATGCAGTGGCTCTGGCCGTGGGCACAGGAGCAACGCTTGCCGGTATGCTGCTGAGCGCAACGCCACGTCAACGGTTAATCGGATTTTCAGCGCTGAAAGGCGGCGATTTTTTGCGCGATGACGTCTTGCGTCACCTCGAATATTTCTTGATGAATAAAGAGCTCGCAAACGATTTCGCGTCACAGTTTTCCATTGAAACAGGTTATCACTTCGGTGGCTATGGCAAGTGGACCGATGAGTTAATGGGTTTCATCACCGAAATAGAAACTTCCTATAATTTGCCTCTTGATCAAGTCTACACCGGCAAAGCACTCTTCGGACTGCTCGACTTGATTGCGCGCGACACGTTCACATCAGGAGAGCGCATTCTTTTTGTGCATACGGGCGGGTTGCAGGGACGAGGGTCGATGCAATAAAAAGGCCTTCCCGAAGGAAGGCCCTTTTCAGTTTGTAGCCTGTTAAGATTTATTGCACAACCAACCGGTGCATTTGCACGCTACCCATATTGGTCATTTCAATCATGTAAACACCTGCGCTTAACCGCCGGTCGAATACAACAGTCGTATTGAAGGTCTCTTCAACCGCATACACGCGCGTTGTAACCGATCGACCCGCTGCATCCAGCACGCGCAACTGAAGTTCCCCCTTTTGAGTATTGCTCAAGGATAAATTGATGAAATCGCCATTGCTGGGGTTTGGATAAATCAACAAGCCTTCTTCATCAAGAATTGCAATGCGCTCCTCTGAGTTCAGTGATTCCTCAGACAACATGCCGCTTGCCGCTGTATTCAACACTTGTATGCGGCGAGCAGGACCATAGGTTCCACTGCCATAAGCAAAGTTCGGACGAATGCGAACGCTCCACACTCCGGTTGAAGGTAGGTTCTGCAGAACGCCCAGTGGCAGATAAGGGGATGCACCTGACCTAGTATACTCTGCGGGCTGAACCGACACAACTGTGCCATCGTTGCATCCTGCAATCTGCGTGAACTCATAGGTGAAGCTCTGCACACCGCACAACGGTATGGTGATGCGCTCACCTATCAGCCAGTTGGAACGAAGCAATGAAGCAGGACAAATCTGTGATGTGCGCACCTGGTATTGTGGCGCAGCGATTATCGACACATTACTGCACAAGCCCGAAGGTGTTCCGTTCACCGCTATCGGCTCTACTGTGCCCGCGCTGTTCTCTAGCGCATACAATGCATCCACCGTTACGTTGTAGATTCCACCGTAACGCAGTGCAAGTGTTGGGTTCGAAAGTGTAATCAACCCATTGGTACCCGATACCGACGTCGGACTGCCGCCCGTTCCACCCGCTGGAGCAAAGTTGAAGCTATAGGTCACTCCTTGCGACGGCGCGCCGCGGTATAATGCACGGTAAGCATTACACAGGTTCAAGCCACCCACAGGAACAGCCGTAGCACAGGCCGATGGCATCAGGAACTGAAGGCAAAGAGCGAATGCTCCGCCCTCATCTGCACCGGCTCCTCCAACCGATATATAGTACTGCTGGCCTACGGTAAGCCCGTTGAAATTCAAACGCTCAAAATCTGTTGGCCCACTTGCCGCATTTTCCGAAGCCAACAACACATAGTTGTTTCCCTGCTTGGAGTAGAGCGCAATGGCATCATCTGCGGTTGTACAATTTAAGTATACCGACACAGCCGTGGACTGCGCGGTAAACCTGTACCAAACATCATTGCCGGCAAACTCCGTTGATTCTGAGGAATTCTCGGCGCCAAACGTATTGCCCTGAATCGGGAAGCAATTCGGATAGTTCGTGTTGACACTGTATTGCAGATTCACTGCTGTTGATGGGCCGTCGTTACCGGGCACAAAGCACGGATTCAACGTAACGGTAGCGGTATCCTCAGCACCACAACCTATCGCATTGAACGCAGCTACTTCATAAATCGTAGTTACGCTCGGCGATACGCTCACCGTTGATGCTGTTGAACTGTTTGGGAACCACTCATATCGAATTGCTCCGGGCGCATTGATGTTTAAGCTGCTTGACCCATTCAAACAAATGGCAGCCGGTGTGGCTGTTGTGACAGCATCAAAATGTCCGTTGCGAACATCCACCTCTTGTGAGTATGAAGTTGCGCCGGTAATGAGGCATGTACTCTTGCAAATAAAGTAACGTGTGTTATCCACGCCATCAGCCCAAGTGAGCAAGCCATAGGCTCCCGGTATTTCCGTATAAGGTCCGCCGCTGGTTTCAGATGACATCCACTGGTAGCGAACACCCGCTTGTACATCACGATCTGCAATGCGCAGTTCGGTTGAATTACCTGATGGTCTGCAGACTACGGGCGACCCGGCGAAGCCCATCGTACCCGAAGGTGAGCACGTGCATGCCGGTGTTAGATTCACCGTTATGCTTTCCTCCTTGGTTTGGGTAAAGGATTGTCCACCGGCATCTACCCCGGATATGGTCATGGAAACAATATAGGTTCCCGGGCGCTGATAGTAGTGCTGCCTTTCATCTCCCGACTCAGGCGATGTGCCATCGCCCCAATTCCACATTACGGATGAAGCGCCGGTGCCATCTGAGAATAGCGACTGATTGCGCGTACGCAGCATCAATCCATTGGTCTCATAAGCCATGCGCGCTGTGCCGTTGCAACAAGGAGGCGGAGGTGGTAGAGCGCACTTCACTTTAATTGTTTTGGTCAATGTAATGGACTGTGTTTTCGAACACCATGCCTTTAGTGTTACGGTATATAAACCGGAACCTGCATAGCAATGCACCGGATTTTGTTGCCAGCTGATATTACCATCACCAAAATTCCAGAAGTATAGCCACGAAGAACATCCGGGCGTGGAGAATACCGGAGTAAACTGTCTGCAACAATTGCCGGCTGCCGTCACATTGAAATTGTTTGGCAGGCAGCATGGAGGGGTACAATTCACCGTCACCTGCACACATTTAGTATCGTAACAAACCGTGCCATCGCTGAAAGTAATACAATCAGAATGGCAAATCGTGTATGTGCCGGATGTGCCGAAGTTGAACGTTGTGACATCTCCTGCAAACACTGCAGGGTTATTTCCAAATACCCAGGACTCACAACCGTAGGGATTTCCTTCAGGCGAAAGATCTGTGACGGTCACCGAACAGCCACTCACACTCACACTGAATGTTGCATCGAGTGTGCTGCAGGGATTCGGGCAGTTGACCACCAGCGTTTCACACTTTTCACGGCGGCAAAAAACTCCGTTCAATCCCAGGTCGCATGCACTGTAACATACTATGTATGTTCCATTCTGAGAAAATTGATAGGATACCGTGGTTCCGGGTAATAAAGCCAAAACATTATTGGACACATCGGTGATTGTAAATGTGCTGCACAACGTTGCAGGTCCTGTGGCGGTAAACGTATAATTGCAGTTCGCGCCCGCGCTAATGGTAAAATTAGCATCTGCCGGACAGCAGTCATAAACAATTTGCGGCTCCGTTGTCAACGCCGCACTTCCGGGAGTGACGCTGTAATTGCCAAGCGAAGTATTTAGAGGATACGTGAGAATACTGATAGGAACAGGCTGAATACCGGGGTCGATGTAGCTGCAGGAGTCTTTGCCATCGAAATGCGGACGAATGATATGTGTTTCCGCAGTTGCCCCATTGTCTTCGTATGAAGAAACAGCCCAAATATTCAATTGCCTTGCAGCCAGATGTTTGGGGTAATATATCCTTGGTTGTGCTGTTGTTGAAAATGGGGAGAAAATTGTGCTCGGTGGATTATACAACGTTGACTGCACGGGATATGCGAACCTGGGGCCCCATGTATCAACCGTTGGGGTATTTTTATCATAACGAATTACGTATGGAAAATAGCCCTGCCCTTGAGGTGCTGTTTGATTGTGGCCAAATCCTGATATGTAAATGGTTTGTGAAGCACAGCTCGAGGCAAACTCATAGGTGTAATAATCATTAGTTGCAGCCTGTAAATAACGCGTGCGCGAAGCGTTGATTGCACCCGTACTTTGATTGAAAGCTATAATTGCTCCACTTCTGCTGGTCGAGAAATTCGCTAAATGATAAAACTCACCTTCAGCATCGTCGAAAGCACCATCCGCCGAAACACAAAAGTCGCCGGAAACATTACTGTCTGTGTATCGCTGCGACCAAACAACACTTCCGTTCAACCCCAATAGTGCAACCATCGCACACTGCGCTCCGTTTGGCGCAGTAGAAGATCCACCAACCAGATAACCAAGGGGACCAACCCACATCCAGTTGGCATTGGAGCACATATCCCAGTCCTCGCCTCCTGGCCCAACCGGAGAATCAAATTTTCGCTGCCACGAAATCCCCAGCGTATTGGACAGCTTCAACACATAGCCGCTCTTGGCCTGTGTAGTGCCATATCCGACAGCTTCAAATCCAACAACAAGATATCCGGGTATAGAATCACCCGGCCAGTATGGGGTTGGATTTGGGTTGTTCCTTTCGAAGAACGCCGAATTAATCACTCGCAGGGCGGGAGTGTGAATGCCGGGCGTAAGTTCGATGTAGACCTTATTCAAAAATGTGAACGAACTATCCACCTGCATTACAAAACCCTTATCAATACCGCCCACCGTTTCATAGCCACAAATGACGTATGAGTCATTGTTGCCTATGCAGATGTCCAGCGCGTGCTCATTGACCGCGCTTGTTACATTGACAAAATCATCAACCACAACGCCTGCCGAATTGATCTTGAGCAAACGAATGTCCGTTGATGTCGCATTTGTCGTTGTTGAAACCTGAATATACCCATGCCCCGAAATATTCTTGATCATTGCCGCATGATCCTCCGGTTTAGAGTGGGCATAGGTATTACGAAATGTTTGTGCATTCCAGGATTGCGGAATCACAAACGCTGCAATTAATACCAGTGATTGCAGTAAGAGTTGGTAGTATTTGTTCATGGCAGCGGGGATTTGGTATGTCCGAATTTAGATGGGCATTCCTCAGATTAAATCGGCTTTGAGTATGTGGCGGAGGACGCTGATTAAGTGGTAGCCGACATACCGTGCAACGTGTTAATCTTTGTTCTAACTTGCAAGATACATCATGATGGGCAACGCCATACACAAGCCTATAGAACCGCGCATGCGCTGCGGTCTGTGTGGCCTCATGTTTTTCATACTCCTTTTATTTTCCGCCACTGTTCCGGCACAAGACCCCTTGTATCGATCCTACAACACTTCTTCGGGACTTTGCGGCAATCAAGTGTTTGAAATGTTGCAAGACCGAAAGGGTTATTTGTGGTTCTCTACCAATCAAGGCGTAAGTCGCTTCGATGGGCGAAACTTTAAAAATTTCACCGGCGAAGAAGGGATGATTGATAATTCCATCATCGGACTGGATGAAGATTACAAAGGAAGAATCTGGTGTCGCGGAATCACCGGAAGAATCTGCTGTATTGAAGGCGATTCAATCATCAACATTGAAGCTAAAATTCCGGGATATTTCGCGAATTCTCTTTTTGTCGACGACGACGATGTCATCTGGGTTGGGTGTCAGTCACTTGGACAGTACTACAAAATACACCCCCCTTATCAACAACAAAATCTGGAGATAATCAATACCTCTCACAAGGGAATCTATATCGTAAGGCATCCACGCGGTGTCATTTACACACGCAATGAACTCTCCCAAACCGCAGTGCTGGAAGACTTGCGCTACGGCACGCTTACAAAGCTTGATATTCCAAACTCAAAAACCAATCTGAAAGTAAAATCTTCAGGGGATAGCCTGTTTGTCGGATCCGACGAACGGGTTTACTCCATATCCAATAATACAGCGCGGCTGGTGCTTGCACTCGACTTCACGCCCATCAATCTCTTCGCTGACCCGATAAGTAATCTCTGGATTTGTCACGCATCATCCGGAATCAGTCGTTTCAGTGGAGCTGCGGGTGAATCCTATTTTACCGACTTTAGCATCAACGGTTTCATGCAAGATCATGAAGGCGGCTGTTGGTTTGCTACTTCCACACAGGGAGTCATATATGTGCGATCACTCGATAGCAAGCGATATACAGCAAACCTGAAGCAGACGCAGCGCATTGATAAACTATATGCCACTCCCGAAGGCATCATTGCCACTACAATCTATGGTGACGCTATGAAGATTGATTCGGCCAACAGGATTTCATACATCGATATCAAATCAACTGTTCCGGAAGGATTCAGGCTCAGTAAACACGCTGATTTTTTTAATAACTATGTCGATGGTGTTGCTATAAAGCAATCGGCTAACCAAGCGTTTAGTCACCTCATTGAGAACAATCGAACGCTGCAGCAACCCGAAACCTATGAAGCCTGTTACAGTCTTGTCTGTTACTCGGCATTACTTCGTAATCAAAAAATTCAAGACGCTTACACTGCGCCTGTTCGCATCAATGCATCCGCCACCATGGGCAGCGATAGCATCATGCTTGCTACGAATTCCGGATTATATGTCTTTAGTCGTGGGAAATATCATTCCTTTAATGACCCTTCCGGAAAATTACTCGTTCGCATCAACGAACTGGAATACGACAGCAATGGAAGATTGTGGATGGCAACCGCCGGCAATGGGATTTTGATGCTAGACGGCAAGAAAATTACACATTTTTCCAACGAACAAGGCCTCAACTCGAATTACTGCGAGTCCATAACCATTCACAACGACAGCGTTTTCATTGGCACGCGCCATGGCATCAATCTGCTTCGATTCGACAGTAACTCTGCTGTTTCGATAACGAACTTGTCAAAAATCATAGGCCTTCCGGATCAAACAGCCTATGCGCTTAAAGTCGCTTTCAACCGCATCTTCGTTGTAAGCATCGATGGACTTACGAGTCACTCGCTGATTGAAAAAAAGAATCCTCTTCAGCCACCAAGAGTATACATTGAAAGTTTTCAGGCCGACGGTATTGCAATCCCTATCAACCGCGAAATCGTCATCCCATATGATCAAAACAATATTGTCATTCAATTCGCCTGCCTTTCTTTTCTTTCACCCAATTCAAATTATTTCAAGTACCAGCTTTCCGGATCAGATGAGGACTGGAAAACAACGAGTGCAAGTGAACTGAACTTCGCGTCACTTCAACCGGGTAAATACGAACTGCGTGTTATCGGTTTCAACGCATTGGATATCGAATCGGGAGAGCCGCTTACTATCGCATTCACCATTCTGCCAGCCTGGTGGAATTCTCAGGCATTTATTGGCTTAAGTGGTTTAGCCCTTTTCGTTGTCGTGTTCTTCAGTATTCGATATTGGATTCATCTGGAAAAAAAGAAAGTGCGGGAAAAGGAAGCAACCCTGACTCAATTGGCCGCAGTGGAAATGCGTGCATTGCGCGCGCAGATGAATCCGCATTTCATTTTTAACAGCCTCAACTCCATTCAACACTATATCCTGGAACAGGATAAGATAACGGCTCATTCATTGCTTTCCCGTTTTTCAAAATTGATGCGTAATGTGCTTGACAATTCCAAAGAAGACCACATCAGCCTGCTGAAAGAGCTTGAAACGCTGAAGCTTTATCTTGATCTGGAAATGATTCGCTTTCAAGATAGGTTCAATTATGAAATTGTTATTGACCCTGAACTGGAAACCTTAACTACCATGATTCCGCCCATGATTATTCAGCCTTTTGTTGAGAACGCAATACTCCACGGCGTCTTGCCGAAAACCACTGACGACGGATTTATCAGTATTCATCTGGAAAGACGCGAGCAATCTATATTTTGCAGCGTTAGGGACAATGGCATCGGTCGTAAAAAGGCCAATGAACTGCACCCATTTTCGGAGGATGAACACCAAAGTCATGGATTGTCTATTACACGTGAGCGACTTCAATTGCACAACAAGGCGCAAAAGCATCAGCATCCTATCGAGTTTGAGTTTCATGATCTCTTCGACGCAAGGGGCATCGCCATGGGAACGCGCGTCGAGATTATTATCCCTGCATTATCTACTCCACAATGAAAAAGATTAGCTGCATTATCATCGACGATGAAAAAAACAGTGCCAAAATGCTGCAATCGCTTCTGGCACACTTTTGCCCTCATGTTGAGGTTCTTGCGTTGATTCACAAACCGGCAGATGCCGTCGAATGGCTTACCAACCACGATGATCCGCAAGTTGTTTTTCTCGATATTGAAATGCCCGGTATGAACGGCTTTCAGCTACTGGATGCCATTCCGAGAATTACATCCAACGTCATCTTCACAACAGCATATGAGCAATTTGCCATTCGTGCATTCAAAACAAAAGCAATCAGCTATCTGCTCAAGCCGATTGACGGCATAGAACTTCAAGCTGCTGTCGAGAAGGCTGAAAAACAAATCGGAACAAACGTGAGTGCGAGGATTGAGCGTATTGAAGCGGCTCTGCAAGAAATCAAGAGTCAATCACACAAGCTCAGCAAAGTTTCGGTAAGCACCGCAGACGGCGTGCTGCTCGTCGAAACATCTAAAATTGTGCGTCTTGAAGCAGACTCCAATTACACCCATATTCACATGGATGGCGGTAAAAAGCTCACCTGCTCAAAAACATTGAAAGAATATGATGATGCACTGTGTGGTAGAGGATTTTTCAGAATACACCATGCGCACATTGTTAACCTGGGCTTTGTGGAGCGCTACATCCGTGGAGAAGGGGGGTATGTCGTAACTACCGATCAGACAACACTTGAAGTTTCACGAAGGAAAAAAGCAGAACTACTTGAAGCAATTCGATTGCTAAAATGATCCCGTCGCCTGCTGCAAGCGCCCGTTATAGTGGTTGAGTGAACGGCACTTCGCCAATAAAAAAAGGCCCCCTTCGGAGCCCTTTTCTTGGCGCCATAAATTTCTGTTGCTCCTGGATTTATGTTCGGATTCGAACCATTGCAATCAGCGCCGAGCGAACTCGCAGTCCATCCAACCCACGCGCTTATAATGCCGGCAGCAACCAGCAAGGGTTTCACATGCGGTTGAGCTTGTTTCCATGGCCCTCATCTGAAAACAAGAAATCAGTAATGGTACAATTAAAAAAATTTCATCTGATTACATCTAGTTATGTAAAATTCGTGGAGCACTCGATTTCATCCTCGAAAAGAGAAAACAAAATTCAGATGAATAAACTGCTGAGTAAATAGCCAATTGCCGCTATGGAAGAAGTGCTTGAAACATCCGAAATGAACACTGTTCAATGCTTATATCAGCGGATAAATCAAAGTTTCTAGCACATTGAACAGCTAGTAATATACATCAAGAAATCAATTGAACACGCAGCGAATTCATGCTATGTGCGTCTGGGCATGGGTTATATATAACGGTGATAACCCTATATTCTCACTTTTGGGTTACGTTGAGATTGTTTGAAGCCTTAACTAACTCACCGCCTCTTAATCCATAACTCGGGATTCTGCGCCGCGCCAGCTTCTGCACCCACCTTCCAAACTTCAAAGTGCAGGGTATAATCCTCCCCATCATACATCACGGTTCCTAGCTTTTGTTTGGCCGTTAGAAGGTCCCCAATTTTTACCGACACCGTTTCCAATCCTGAATATACGGTCTTGTATGAACCATGCGTCACAATTACATTCTGGCCTGCGCCGGGAATATTGAAAACTGACGTCACCTTTCCACTGAAAACAGTGAGCGCATTTGCATTTTTATCCGTGGTGAAATCCACTCCATTATTATTGACGGTTACTTGGGCCAACGATGTGTGCGCATGCTTTCCAAAGTGAGAGGTAATTACTCCCGCGCTCACCGGCCATGGCAATGCGCCCTTGTTTTTCTCGAAGTCTTTGTTGACCAATACCGTTTCCGGTGCGAGTGCAATTGCTGTCGTCTTCTTGGCCACCTCGGCCACTGGAGCAGTGGTGGTTGCCGCTGATGATGCCTTTGCGGTAGTGCTGGTAGTAGTGGTAGTTCCGGCTTTGGCTGCATTGGCCGCTGCAGTCTTCTTGGCGGCGGCGGCATTGGCCGCTAGAGCCGCAGCAGCCTTCTTCTCCTCGGCCATCTTCTTCTCGTTCTCCTTGCGAATCTCCTCTGCAATGACAGACTGAATACGTGAAGTCAGTTTGTCGCGATCAGCCTTTTGCTTGTCCTGCTGTTTGCGCAACTTCGACTCCTCCTTCTTTAAGCCCTGCAGCCGCTGCTGCTGTTCCGACTTGTCGGCCTCTACCTCTTTGCGCTCGCGCTCCTTCGCATCGGCCAACTGTGCTTTGCTGTCCTTGTCGCGTTCCAACTCAGATACACTCGACTTAATTTCTTCCTGCTTGCCCGAAATCATGAACGCTTGCTTCTTGCGTACCTCCGCATAACGCTGTGTCATCTTCAAACGCTTGTAGGCCTGGTGAAAATCTGCAGCAGCAAATGTGTACATGAGCTTGTCGTAGCTCGTGCGCTGACGGAACGCATTGTAGATCATGCGACCATATTCTTGTTTCATCTGATTGACCTGACTTTCCATTTCGCCGATGTAGTGATTCTTGCGCTTAATCTCACCGTCAATCACATGTATGTCGTTGTTCAGATTCCCAATTAATTGTTCGCGAAAAGCAAGCTGTTCATTCAACAATTGTACTTGCCGTATGGTCGATTTTTGCTGGCGTTCCGAATCGCGAATCATTTTTTTTGTCTGGTCAATCTTGGTATTGATGTCATCGCGCTGATTTTGTAAATCCTTTTTTGACTGCGCAATACCCTGCCATACCGGCACCGCCAACAAGAAGATGAGCACCATAGCCAGCGAAAGCCAGAGAGTGTTCGATCGGTGTATTTGCTTTTCCATGGCCATTTACAAACTGTCTTTTCTTATGTAATCAATCGGAATTTCAAATGGAAAGTCGTAGGCCTTGCCCGACGACAATCGGGTAATCTCATAGTTTAACTCTTGTCTGCTTTGCGCTCTGGCAATAGTCAAACGACACTTGGCCGGATAAAATTGCTCTTCCGATGGATGAAAGTCTTCATACGAAATCTCCAGTGTTCGTTGTCGAAGAAGGTCATTAAAGACTGATTTAACCAAACGAAATTGTGCGGCCTCAAACCAATAACGCGACACGATGAGGTCGTCTGCGTCTTCATTCCTTCGCGCCGTGCGCTGAAAACGTGGATCCTCTGGGTCTACCGAAATAGTGTCGCTCTCCAATTTGCGATCGTCTACACCAATTACTCTGCGCACCTTTCGGCGATATTTTGAAATGAGTAGGTAGTCCTCACCCTCTACCTCACTTCGAAAGCGTCTTTCATCCTTTTCCAACCCAATGGCATTTCCTACAAGAAGTTGTTGCAGCATCTCAAAGTCGAACGACGTACCAACAAGCTTATTCACATCCTCGAATGTGCCGAGGTAGTAAAATTTGTTGTCGGGAATTTTTGAGATGTACTTCATGCTGTCTGGAGAAATCATCACGCGAATCATTTCAATGCCCAGTGCCGGCGTAATAGAAACCCAGATAAGACTGTCCTTTCGCATGCGAATGGTCGCTTTGAAGCTATTGGATTCATCAGCGGTACCAAACTCCGCATCCACCTTCATACCTACCCAATCGAAATTGAACCTTGACTCTGCATTTCGCTTTAGCACAAAACCTGCCGATCGGTTTCTGACGGCAGACTCCTTGGCCGCCCTTTCGGATGTTTTACAACCCGCAAATGCAAAGGCCATAGCCAGCAACATGGACATTAATAGCCCGTGCCATGAAAGCGTTTGCGACATTCGAAACGATATGCGTAAAGCCTCCCTCAATCGATGTATCGTCGTTGATTGTACTTGTCGCTTAACTTCTCACCCGCACCCACCATCGTGGATGCTTTTTTCCATTCTGCCACGGCTTCATCAACACGACCCAAATGAAATAATATGTCGCCGTAGTGCTCAATCATATCTGCTGAGAGTGCTCCATGCGCTATCGCCTTCTGTATCCAAGCCAGCGCCTCCGTGTGTTTTCCTTGTCTAAACAAGACATACGCATACGTATCCTGAAACGAGGCCATTCCCGGTTGCAGTTCGTTGGAACGTGCTGACATGTTCGCTGCCAGTTCTAATTTCATGTTGCGCACCGCCAAGTAATAGGCATAATTGTTCATCACAAAAACATCGGCGGGGTCTATGCGCAAGGCCTCATCAAAAGAAGCATCAGACTTATCGTATTGCTTTAGCGTATGATAGGTTTCACCCAGGGCAACATAAAAACGTTTGAGAAGGATGGGGTTGTCGACCACAAGCTCCTTTCCGATGCTAAATGCATCCAGGGCCTTGCTTATGTTGTTCTCATGTTGTTGAGCTAAGCCTGCGAAAAAATAAAACTCTGGCACCAACGGGTACAGTTCAAGCGCTCTAGGGGCATCGTTTGCGAGCGATGTAAAATCGGCCAATTCTGCCTCTATCTCTAGCACTTGTTTCCAAATGAGGCTCATGGCTGCTCCAAGTTCCACGGCGCGTTTGTATTTGAGCAATGCCTCACTCAGCTTGCCCTCGCGTGCAAGAAAGTCGCCATACATCGCAAACGCTTTCGCCTCACTCGGATGCACCTCTTCGGCAATGACAAGTAAGGCATGGGCATCTGCCAACCGCTCCGGTCGCTGTTGCGTGAGGGAGTAGTAACGGAGAAGCACAGCCATCTTTTGGTCTATGTTCACTTCTGTCGACCCGAAGGCTAACTTCAATTCTTCATACGACCGTTTTTCATCGCCCTGTGTCGCATAGTATTCTGAAAGCTGCCAATGCACCTGTCCGTTGGTGGGGTCGGCCTTGACCATTTTCTCCAATGCCATAGTGGCATTATTCTTCATGTTATAGCGCTGGTAAAACTGTGCGGCCATACCCCAATACCGTGGTTCATCGGGGTAATTGTTGGCCAAGCGCTCCAACTCAAGCCCAGCCTTTTCGTATTGCTTCATTTCCTCGTAGAGCAAATGCTTTTGAACGCTCAACTCCTCGTAAATACCTATTTTGCTCTCCACAACATTGAAGGTAGCGATTGCGTCTTGCTGCTTGTTGGCATAGAGCTGTGTATTGGCAAGCTCGAATAGCATATCATAGTTATCCGGACTCAATCGCACTACCTCGCGGTAGGCTTTTATAGCAGCGTCGTACTTAGAGATAGCGGCATACGAACGGGCAAGCAACTGCTGGTACCAAGGGTTTTGATCGTCCGCGGCCACGCATACTTTAGCGTGTTCCAACGCTGCTTTGGCGTTGTTTTGCCCCTCTAGCTCTGCCCTTCCCACCTCGTAATGTGCCGCTGCACTTTGTGGTTCAATCTTGATGCATTGCTGGAAAAGTTCGTATGCCTTGGCTGGATTATTCTTTGCTTTTTCAAGTTGTGCCTGAAAGAAAACCTCTTGGAAACGGGTATCCACCTCAGGCTTCAACTGCTCGGGCTCCACCTCTCCCGATTCACCCTTGCGCGAAACAGCGCCTTCTTTGGAAGACCTGCACCCTGCCAAAAGCAGCGTTGCACAAATCAGGTATGGAACTAGCTTAGTCAACAGTTAGTCTTTTAATACGGAATAATCTCCCAGGCTCACATCCGCAGGCTTACCACTCATGCGCGCATGGGTGCCTATCATCGAGTTATTCAAGTTTGCATGATGTATGTGCGCGCCGGGCAACACGATGCTGTTTTTAATGACTGTGCTCTCTAGAACCACGCCATCGCCCAATGACACCCCTGGACCTACTACACTGTTCTTAATCACCGCGCCTGCGCCCACGTAGCACGGGGGAATGATGACACTGTTTTCCAATTTCACATCGGCACTCACCCAATCTTTATCGGCATTGTAGCCCAAATATTTTGTGTTGGTATCGACCATCGCGTCTTTGTTGCCGCAGTCCATCCAATCTTGCACTGCGCCCGGAAGAAATTCCGCCCCCTTGCTCACCATGTTGCGCAAAGCATCGGGCAACTGATACTCGCCACTGTTCATGATGTTGTTGTCGATGAGGTATTGCAACTCATCGCGCAGACGGGCACCGTCATTGAAATAATAAATGCCAATCATGGCGAGGTCTGAAACAAACTCTTGCGGCTTTTCCTTGAACTCGCTGATGATGCCTTTATCGTTGAGCACAACAACCCCGAACTGGCGCGGATCGTCGATTTTTTGCACCCACAACACTCCATCTTTGGATGTATCGAGTTTGAAATCGGCGCGAAAAAGCGTATCAGCAAATGCCACGGTTACCGGGCCTGTGAGAGCGCTTTGAGCGCACAAAATGGCATGAGCGGTGCCGAGTGCCTTGTCTTGATAATGAATGGTTCCTTTGGCCCCCAATGCCTCAGCCACTTCAATGAGATGACGCTCTACCTCTTCGCCAAAACGGCCAACAACGTAGGCGATTTCAGTTACCTTTTGGTCGCTTAGCGCCACGATATCCTCAACCAAACGCTGCACGATAGGCTTACCCGCAATGGGCAACAACGGTTTTGCAGTAGTAAGGGTATGCGGACGTAATCGCTTGCCCATGCCCGCCATCGGCACAATAATCTTCATAAGGCGAATGTAGTGGACAGGCTCTCAGAACACGATGCCAAAACGGGGACTTATTCTCCTCAAATGGTTAGTAAAAGATTGAGTGCCGTTTTTGTGTTTAGGGATTATTTGAGCGTAAAAAAGCCGCTCCTTGCGGAACGGCTTCTCAATATCTCCATTGTGTTAGCTTATTGTGTCAAGCCAACACGCTTACACACCTTGCGATCTTGATTGCGAACTTCAATGAGGTACACGCCGTCGGCCAATGCAGGTAGGTTGAAATCGGTATTCATGTTGCGTAGTTCACCGGAATAGACAGATGTCGCGTGTTTGCCGTCGGCAGAATACATGTCGATAGTGCCGATGCCATTCCACGATGCGTCCGTTTGTACATGCAGCATTTGGTTGCGCACATTCACTTGAAGCCCTTTGTTAGGTTCTGATTCTGTCACGGCTTGAGCACCAACAATCCAATCTATAATTTGTGGGTCATTCGGCTCTATATTAGAAGGGAAATGCATAATCCAATTCCCTTGCTCATCGATACAGAATTTGTGAAAGTTCCAGGTCACAGACGCATCTGAAACTCCATTCAAATCGCCACGCTGAAGCCACTTGTAAATTTCACTCGTATCAGTCGCTGCGATTGAAACACGCGACATCATTTGGAAGGTAACACCATACGTTGATGAGCAGAAATCGAAGATCTCACCATCGGTGCCCGGGTCTTGAGCTCCGAAATCATTGCTAGGAAAACCTATCACCTCGAAGTTGTAGCTTGCATAGGTAGAATCGAGCTGTTGTAAATCGGTAAACTGATGGGTGAACTCACAATAGGAGGCAGTATTCACCACTAGCAATTTCTTGCCGGCGTATTGACTCATCGAAATGGTATCACCTAAAATAGTCGGCGCACTGAAGTCATGGAACGAATTGGTTTGCGCTAAACCAAAGGTGGAGATAATTAAACAGGTTAGGGTAGTTATTTTATTCATGGCGCAAAGCTAAGACCATTGTTGGCAAGCCATTCATAGCACATCGAGAATAAAATGATCACAACAAAAAAAGCCGCTCCTTGCGGAACGGCTTTCATGTGTATAATCTTCACAAACGATTACGCCAATGCGCAACGCTTGAATTCTGTTACAGTCAAATCTTTGTCTGCAGTCTTGAGGTACTGAGAAACTGACATTTTGCTGTCTTTGATGAAGTCTTGGTTCAACAAGGTGCTTTCCTTGAAGAACTTATTCAAACGACCCAATGCGATTTTCTCGGCCATTTCTGCTGGTTTGCCTTCGTTGATGGCTTGCTCTTTACCGATTTCTATTTCCTTTTGCTTCACTTCTTCTGGAACAGAACTCTCGTCGACACTTACAGGTGCCATTGCAGCAACTTGCATTGCTACATCCTTCGCCATATCGTCTGGCGTTGGTTTGTTGAATCCAACCACTGCAGCAAGTTTGTTGCCCGGATGGTTGTAAGCATACACTTGCTCTGCACTAATTACACTGTAGTGTGAAAGCTCGATTTTCTCTCCGATCTTACCAATCTCCTCAACGATTTTATCGGCGATGGTTAATTCTGAACCTGTGTAATTCAATGCTTTCAAATCGGCCAAAGAAGCCGGCTTACTAGCAATTGCCAACTCTAAAATGTTACTGGCTACAGTAACGAAGTCAGCATTCTTTGCCACGAAATCTGTTTCGCAATTCAAGGCAATCATAACACCCGTCTTACCGCCGTCGGTAAGTTTCGCCAAGATAACACCTTCGCTTGCATCGCGATCGCCACGGTTAGCAGCAACCTTCTGACCCTTCTTGCGCAATAAGTCGATAGCTGTATCGAAATCACCTGCGGCCTCAGTAAGGGCGTTTTTGCAGTCCATCATTCCCGCACCAGTAATTTGGCGGAGCTTGTTTACGTCTGCAGCTGTAATACTCATGATTCTTATTTTTTGTATTGTTTGACAAATGTGATGCACCTATTTGAAGGCTCCTCCAAATAGACGTGAACTTCACGTTAATAATCTACGGTGAGGAACTACGCTTCTGCTCTTGGCTTTTTGCCCTTTGCCGCGTCTTCGCTTACTTCCTTGTCTTTGTCGGTCTTGCGCTCTGCTAGGCCTTCTGCCACTCCTTCGATGATCACATCAAGTACTTTTGCAATACTCTTTGTTGCGTCGTCGTTTGCGGGAATTGCAAAATCAACCTTGCGTGGATCACTGTTGGTGTCGACCATAGCAAATACCGGGATACCCAAGCGCTTTGCCTCTGCAACAGCGATGTGTTCCTTCATGATATCCACCACGAACAACGCCGCAGGCACACGGTTCATGTCGGCAATAGAACCCAACGTCTTCATCATTTTCTGAAGTGTACGGTCCATTTGCAAACGCTCACGCTTGCTCAACGTTGCGGATGTTCCATCTTGCTCCATCTTCTCAATAGCAGACATTTTGCGGACTGCCTTTCGAATGGTTACAAAATTCGTGAGCATACCACCGGGCCAACGTTCAGTAACGAACGGCATACCGATAGCGCTGACCTTTTCTGATACAACGTCTTTTGCTTGTTTCTTGGTAGCAACGAAGAGAATCTTCTTGCCTGATTTTGCGATTTGCTTCAAGGCAGCGGATGCTTCATCGAGCTTCACTACTGTCTTGTTCAAATCAATGATGTGGATTCCCTTCTTCTCACCGAAGATGTAGGGAGCCATGTTTGGATTCCACTTGCGGCTGAGGTGTCCGAAATGCACACCTGCATCCAGCAATTCGTCAAATGTAACTTTTGCCATTTATATAAAGAATAATACTTGTTTACGTTCTCTAAAACCAATGCTTTGGTAGCCTGTAGATTCTTTCGAACCGCACTTCGTTTCCTCGGTGCGCGAGCCAATGGCCCCTCAGTAGTCCAACGCATTTGGATGCTAAACAAGCCTTCCAATATCCGACTAGGCCGCAAGCGGCAAAGTCGACTTCCAAGCGATTAACGCTTAGAGAACTGGAAGCGCTTACGTGCCTTCTTCTGACCGAACTTCTTACGTTCAACCATACGAGGGTCACGGGTAGTCAATCCTTCAGCGCGCAATGAGCTTTTCCATTCCGGATTGATTTCTATTAATGCCTTGCTAATCGCCAAACGCAATGCCTCGGCTTGACCAGTAATTCCACCGCCATCGATATTGGCTTTGAAATGATACTTGCCGTCTGTCTCGGTCACTTTAAATGACTGGTGGACTTTGTACTGCAACACGAGTGTTGGGAAGTAGTCTTTGTAGTCCTTACCGTTTACAGTAAAATCTCCTGCCCCTTCACTGAGGTAGATACGAGCAACTGCGGTTTTACGGCGTCCTGAGGTGTTGATATAAGCGGCCATTGGCGTCTAAATTCTTAGCGTGTGATAATATGTTCTTTGGGTTGCTGAGCGGTTTGTCCGTGCTCAACTCCGGAGTATACGAATAGATTGCGGTATACAGCGCGACCCAAACGATTTTTTGGTAACATGCCTCGCACGCCCATTTCAATCATTGCGGTTGGATGCTTCGCCATCATTTCCTTTGGAGTAGCAAAACGCTGTCCACCCGGGTAACCCGTGTAACGTATGTATTGCTTTTCATCCCACTTCTTTCCCGTGAGCGCCACTTTCGAAGCGTTTATCACCACCACATTGTCGCCACAATCGGCGTGCGGTGTGAAGTTGGTCTTGTGCTTGCCTCGCAAAACAAACGCGATTTCGCTGCAAATGCGACCGAGGTGCTTACCTTCTGCATCTATCAACAACCACTGTTTGTTGGCAGTTTCTTTGTTGCCGGAGACGGTTTTGTAACTTAAAGTATCCATTGCCTTTGATAACTAACGCTTTTCTTCTCTGAAAAACGGGGTGCGAAAATAACGCTCTTTTTCGAAACTGCAAGTACTTTTCAACAAACAAATGAAGATTTTCCATATCGCCGCCATGAGCCTCCCTTTAAAAAACTGAATAACAGCGGCTTGCAAGAAGGGTGAAGAATGGGGAATGGAGTAGCGCTAAATTTGTCGCTCCCCAAATGACATTGGCCAATCGCTCTTCATTATGAATCTCTACAGCACCAAACAACGCTGGAAAATTTTTTTACTTGCACTGGCCTCGGTTATTGTAATCATAACCCTGTGGTACAGTAATCACATCGCCAACAGCATCCGAGAAGAGGAACGACAAAAGGTGGAGCTGTGGAGCGAAGCCATAAAACGCCGAGCGGAACTCGTCGCATTCACTCAAAAACTATTTGATGAACTCAAAACAGAAGAGCGAAAACGTGTCGACCAACTCAGTAACGCATATTTCATTATCAACGACCCGCCAGAGAATATGGACTTCACGTTCATTCTCGATTTCATCTCCAACAACACCACAATCCCAGTACTCATATATGATGACCGTGGCGAGCTAACCGCAAGTGCCAACCTAGACCAACCCGACAGCAACACGGTATATGTGGACTCGCTGAAGGCGGTTGCACTGTCGAAAAAAAACACCGTGCTGCTTACACAAGTCGGGCAAAAGATTTACTACGACGACAGTCGTTTGTTCCGGCAATTGCAAAGCACGATGAACGACCTTATCAACTCATTCATCTCTGAAACGGTCATTAACTCCGCCTCTGTGCCCGTGGTGGTTACCGACAGCACCCAAACACAGGTGCTGAAACGGGGAAACATTGATACGCTTTCATTCGCTACCCCCGAGGCCATCCGAATGAAGCTTGCCGAAATGAAGCAGGCCAATACCCCCATTGAACTGGTGCTCCCTGGGCAAGGCACGCAATACATTTTCTACGAAGACTCGGCGGTGCTCAAACAGCTACAACTATTTCCCGTTCTTCAACTTGTGCTGATTGGCGTTTTTTTGCTGTCCTCTTACCTCATTTTTTCGACCTTCCGCAAAGCCGAACAAAACCAAGTATGGGTAGGTATGGCAAAGGAAACCGCTCATCAATTGGGCACACCACTTTCATCGCTCATGGCCTGGAGTGCCTTGCTCGAGACACAAGGTGTCGACCAATCGTCGATCGATGAGCTCAACAAAGACATTGACCGACTCAACACCATTACCGATCGCTTTTCGAAAATCGGTTCCAGGCCAGATCTGCATGAGGTAAATATGTCGGAAGCCATTGCTGAAATGATCGGCTATCTCGACAGCCGGGTCTCCAAAAAAGTCGTCATTACCATTACATCCGAAAACCCCAACATCACGGCATACATCAGCAAGACGCTCTTCAGCTGGGTAATAGAGAACATTGTAAAGAATGCAATCGATGCCATGGACGGCATAGGAAAACTGAACCTGAACATAGGCCAGGAAAACAACCACGTGTTTGTGGACATAACAGACACGGGGAAAGGCATTCCGAAAAACCAGTGGCACACCGTGTTTGAGCCTGGCTTCACCACGAAGAAGCGCGGCTGGGGGCTGGGGCTCTCCTTGGTGAAGCGCATCATCAAGCAATATCATGAAGGACGCATTTACGTGAAGTGGAGCGAGCCAGGGAAGGGAACGACGTTTCGGATTGAGGTGAGAGGTTAGGTATTGGGGGATAGGGGATAGGTGATAGGTGATAGGGGATAGGTGATAGGGGATAGGTTTGTGAAACGCAGGGCAGCGACGCACTGTTGTGCAGTGCGGCTGAATAAAATGCTTATGAAAACACTACAATCAGGCTCTGGCATTCGCACAGCGGCGACAACCGACTTTTCAGCCATACGCGCGGTGGTGCATGAAGTGTGGCCCATAGCCTACCGCGAGGTGATTTCACAAGAACAAATCGCGTACATGCTGAACAATCTGTATTCAGATGAATCGCTGGCCAAACAGTTAAGCGAAGAGGGCTGTATTTTTCTGGCTTACGAAGAAGACAACATCATCCAAGGCTTTGCCTCGTTTTCTGAGATCGAGCATAGAATTTTCAAGTTGCACAAACTATACGTGTATACCGTGATGCACGGAAAGGGTATAGGCAAAGCATTACTCGATGAAGTGAAAAAACATGCAACACTGCATGGAGGAAAGGCCATCGAATTGCAGGTCAACAAAAAGAACATCGCGCAACACTTCTACACCAAACAAGGCTTCACAATTGATCGCGAACTCGTGCTGGATATTGGGAATGGGTTTGTGATGGATGACTATGTTATGGGGTGCACTCTTTGAATTTTTAAAGACTGTCTTTTTTAAGTACTAAGTGCAAAGTACTAAGTACCGAGACGACATTCCTTTCATTGAATTCTCATTGTGCGAGAATAACTGTTCTAGTACTCGCACATTCTACATTAGCAAAAAGCATTGACTCAACGGTCCTTCGTACTTCGTCCTTCGTACTTACTAACCGTGCATCGTCTGACCCTTACCGTACTTCCCCATCAAGGTGGCTTCGTAATCTAGAAACTCCTTCCAGCGACCATCCACATCCACAGTGCCGGCATACTTTCGTGCAAAGCCAATAAAGGTGGCGTAGTGCTCGGCTTCGCTTTCCATCAATGAACGATAAAACTCGCGTAAATCAATGTCGCTAATTTCTTCACTGAGCAGTCTGAACCGTTCACAACTCCGGGCCTCTACCATGGCAGCAAACAGCATACGGTCTACGAACTGAGCCTCTCGCGAGCCGCCGCGCCGCATGATGAAGTCCATCAGGTCGTGCACGTACTCATCTCTGCGCTCACGTCCTAATTTCAACCCACGTTTTTTCAGTTCTTCGTGCACCATCCCAAAGTGCGTCATTTCCTCATTGCAAATTCTAACCATTTCATCTACCACATCAGAATATTCCGGAAATCGAACGATACAACTAATTGCGTTGCTCGCTGCTTTCTGCTCGCAATACGCATGATCCGTTAAGATCTGTTCTATATCCATTTCTACTAGGTTAACCCAACGCGGATCGGTAGGTAAGCGAAGGCCCAACATTACTTTAGGCAGAGATTGTGTCATGCTGCAAAAGTAGCATGCGCATTGTTCAATGTTCAAAACATGATGTGGACTAGGAAACAGTACTTCCTTTCCGCAATATCTTCGTGGAAACGTATGCCACTCTTGAAAAATCAAAACCGCAAAGCAGGCGACTTCAAAAAAGATCTGCGCCGCGAAATACTAGATATCTTCCAACGCAATCCAAAGAAGTCGCTGAACCATAAGCAGGTAGCTGCAGAACTAGGCATAAAAGACGCAGGCGTGCGCACTCTCGTGTACGAATTACTCCGTGCAGAAGCCGACAGCGGCAAGCTGAAAGAAATTGAACACGGTAAATTCACATTGCTCGCGGTCGAGCAAAAAAGCATCCAGGGCGTTATACAAATCACCAAGTTTGGCAGAGGCTTCGTGCGTGTGCCAGGTACCAAAGAAGATGTCGAAATAGCGAAGGGAAATACCGGCTTTGCCCTTTGGGGAGATACCGTTGAAATTCAATTCAACCCCAAAGCAAAAAAACCTGAAGCCCGCGTAACTCGTGTGGTGGAGCGTGGAAGAAAAAACTACGTGGGGATTATCGAGCTATCCAAAGACCACGCATTCTTTACGCCTTCTGATCAACGCGTGCACGTGGACTTCTACATTCCAAAAGAACAATACAACGGAGCCAATAATGGCGACAAGGTTGTCGCTGAGATTACCGAGTGGACCAATCCAGACCGCAAGCCGTTCGGGAGAATAACCAAGGTGCTCGGTATACCAGGATCACACCAAGTGGAGATGCACGCGATTATCGCCGAATTTGGCCTTCCCTATGAGTTCCCGGAGGACGTCATTGCCGATTCGGAGAAAATCCCAACGGAGATTACAGCCGAAGAAATAACCAAGCGCCGCGACTTCCGGAAAATTACCACCTTCACTATCGACCCATTCGATGCAAAAGACTTCGACGATGCTCTTTCGTATCGCAAGCTTGATAACGGCCTCACAGAAGTTGGAGTGCACATCGCCGATGTATCACATTACCTGAAACCGGACTCCGTGCTGGAAAAAGAGGCCTTTGTGCGCGCTACGTCCGTTTACCTGGTGGACCGCACCATACCTATGCTTCCCGAACGACTCTCCAATGAGCTGTGCTCCCTGCGTCCGAAAGAGGAAAAACTTTGCTTCTCGGCCGTATTCGAATTAGACGATGATGCCAATTTGAAATCCTCGTGGTTTGGGCGAACCGTAATCTACTCCGACCGCCGATTTACCTATGAAGAAGCACAGGAAATAATTGAAACAGGTAAAGGAGAATTT
>CAMBPD010000019.1 GCA_945869405.1 Chryseobacterium gleum
CCACAGCCATTTGCTCCATAGACTCGCGCATCGATGCGCTATCTGCCGGGGTGGCTTGAACAGGGAAGTTAAGATATTTCACCGAACGACTGGTTTCCTGGCGGTATTCACGGTCGTTTTTGTGTTTGTTGTAATAAGCGCGCACATCGCTTTCTGTCCATGTGATGGAGCTATCAGGTATTTCAGCGAACGTCTTCACTACGAATTCAAGGGTTACCTTATCGTTGGCTGCTTTGAATGCCCACTTAGCATCTACGCTGCTCGCATAGGTAGCCTTGCGAAGCATCACGTCATACTTCTCTTTCTGACGTTTTTGTTTGATTAGTTTCTTCCAGTTTTCAGCCATTTTAGCATCCATACCGTCAAAACTTTTGCGCACTTGTTCTTTCAACGAAGTGCTGTCTTTGCCGCCGTAAATAGTGCTTTTTACAAATGGAGAGAGCAACTCGCCGAAGGTAATTTCTTCATATTCTTCGTCGGAAACTTCGATACCCAATGCATCGAACTCATCTTGGTAGATGATGTTTTCAACCAGCTGATTCCAGGTGTCGTTTGAAAGGCTTTGTTCATTGCCTTGATATTGGAAGAGAGGCTCACGATCTTGCAGGGCGCGCTGCCATTCTTGCGCGCTGATCGATTGACCATCTATTTCTCCTATTGCCGAGTTACTGTTGCCAAAAAGCGACATCACTGCGTCGTAAGGAATAAGGAATGAAAGGAGTCCAATACCTATAAAGACCAACAATAATCCTCGTTGTTGGCGGATTTTTTCAATGATTGCCATAAGTCAGTTAATTCTTAAATTTTGGGTTGCGAATATCGTTAATAGACCCGACACTTCAAGCGGCTGAACTTAAATAATTGACATTCAGTAATTAGAAAATCAACGGCGGATCGGAACTAGCTGTAAATGAGTAAGTAAACTTGATGCTCTTGTCGTTGAAATCAGGATTGAATCGTGATTTTTACGAGTTCAATCCGTGTTTCGCTCACCTTCAATGGGGTGAATGTGTATACACCATGGCTAATTGTCTCCATTTCTTCGGGAATATCGCCACGGAGGTATAGGATTAAGCCTCCAAGCGTATCGTATGCCTCTTGGTTTTCGGGAAGCTCGAGTTGGTATTTGTTGTTGAGGTAATCTATTTCAGCTCGACCAGAAAAATCAAATGATCCGTCGGCATGCTGTATCTCAGTGTTTTCATCCTTATCGTGTTCGTCTTCGATTTCCCCGAAAATCTCTTCAACGATATCTTCCATGGTTATCATTCCGGCTGTTCCTCCGAACTCATCGACGACCACCGCAACCTGCTTTTTCTGTTTGATAAAGAGCTCTAAAATTTCATAGGCCTGCATAGGTTCAGGTATAATAGAAATCGGGCGCAGAACATGTTGAATGTGGACAGGCTTTTTAAATAATTCGTAGGAGTGCACGTACCCAATAATGTGATCAATATTATCCCGAAAAACCAGAATTTTGGATAGTCTGGTTTGTATGAAGCGTTTTCTTAGGTTTTCTACTGTGTCGGTAATGTCGATAGCAACAATTTCGTTTCGAGGAACCAGGCAATCGCGTGCCTTTAGGCTGGAAAAATCGAGAGCGTTCTGAAAGATTTGTATTTCATGATCAATGGCTTTGCTTTGATCTATGTTGCCTGTTGCTTGTGCTAGATAATGATCGAGGTCGATGCGTCCGAATTCAACCTCTTCGTCTTTTATCTCTTTGCGCACTACGAGGCGAATGAAAAGATCGGAGATACCAGTAATAACCCACGCAAACCCGTACAAGACCCCATACCACACCGCAAGAGGAATAGCCATCATATTGAGCCATCGGTTGGGGTTGATGCTGAAGATTGCCTTCGGAATGAACTCAGCAAAAACAAGCACGATTATGGTTGAGAGAATTGTTTGTGTAAGCACCACGCCAAAATCACCAATGACAAGAGAAAAAGCGGGGAAATAGTTAGATATACTGTGCTCTATAACCTCACCCATATATAAGCCATACACTACAATCGCGGCGTTGTTGCCGATGAGCATTGTAGCGATGAACAGCTTTGGTTTGTTTATGAAGTGCCCGATAATACCGGCCGCGAAGACACCCTGTTTTTTATCGAGTTCAATTTTTAGTTTATTGGCTGTGATAAAGGCAATTTCTAGCCCGCTGGAAAAGGCGGATGCCACTAAGGACAGAAGTATGATTAGGGGCCAGTAAGAATCCATTAACTGTTCAGGCAAAGCGGGGAATAGTGAAACCGACCGAGCCTATGAATGAACTGCAAATGTAGGAAATTGATCGTTTTTCTTTTGGTCGATTTACGGACGCGCATTATTTCGCTCCATACGTTGACGCATCTTCCGACGAAATAACCACCAAAAGAAGGAGATGGCAGGGATGAAGAACTTGTTGGTTTCATTGCGCCATGGTTCGAACATTGCCACAGAGTAGCAAGCGAAAATGAATGAGGCTACGGTAAAAACGAGCCAGAAATTCTCTATGATTCTATTGGTTTTCTCCATTGGTTGTCTGTTGATTTTGGTCCACAAGAATATCACCGGTAGGTTGCAAGATCTTATAGTTTGTGAAACTGTCGTTGCTCTCGAGACCGCGGCCATGGAGAACTGTGCCGCCGGAAAGCGTTATTTTCACTTGTTTGTCGGTGAAAATACGAGCGCTATCCTGCACATAGATAAGCTCTTCAGTCTCTAGGCGTTCCCCGGCTTTATTGGTGAGAATCACCGTGTCCCACGCTGTGAGTGTTTTTCTCTTCTCCTCATAGCGGCCGTTTTGTGCACTTATGCGTGCGTCCTCCTGAGCATTCGCATCAAAAAAAATCATCGTGAAGCCACCACTTGCCAAAAGGTAGTCTTCGTCGCCCTCCAATTCGAATTGCTCGAGTTGGTTGGCCTCTAGTCGAGTTTGTTTTTTGCCCTTTTCAGAAAACGTATAAGACGCGTTGTAGCTAGTTTGCGCGGCGTGCGTGTTCTTATCGGTTATTGCGCGTACTTGCTCAATATCGTTGCGGCAGGCTACTGCAAGAAGCAACGATAGGAAAAGGAGAAATGGTCTTGCTCTGTACATTAATCGTATTTCACTTGGCGGAACCAACGATCGAAGGCGGAGGGCGAAAGTGAGAAGCCAATCATAAATCCAAGATAATTCTCCTGAACGAGATTTTTTTCTTGAGTCCCCCTGCGACCCCATTCAGCTCCGATATGAATTTTGGATTGCGAGCGAGCAACAGGAAGAGTAATTCCCGCGGTAGTGGCCGATTGTACAATTCGTGTGTCGTTAAGGATAAGCTCAGACTGGTAGCTGCGGTAACCCGCACGGTAGTGCAGACGGTTCAGAAAACTATTGTTTACGTCGGTAGTAGGTTTGTATTCAAGTCCCGCTGCCCATCCGCTCGCAGCATTGAGTCCTTTGTCGAGGTTCACATCTTCTGTGAGTTCAAGGCCATACTTCGACCAGTCTTGCATTTTGTATTCGCCGGCCACCACAAATGTGCCCCACTTCTTGTTGTAAATTTTATAGGCAATTCCGCCTTGTATTTTCTGAGGGACATTCAACCGGCCTTTGAGCGCATCAAGGAAGTAGGAGGTATCACGAAATGCCGAGTTTCCTGCGAAACGAATCGAATACATCAACTCTGTATATTCAGCTTTCAGATTTGAGTTCAGTGTGTAAGTGAGCCCTAATTGAATTGCCGATCCTCCGGTTATACGCCCTTGCGGATCGCGACGGGTAGTCAGGTTAACCTTGTATTGCAACCCTGTTTCAATTGATATTCCTTTGACCCAAAGGTTGTGGTTTTCTACCGTGGAGTAGTGTTCCGATTGGTTGAATGCGGCCACATTCTCTCGAGTTATATTGCCGAAAAGGTAGTTTGCATTGACTCCCAAAGACAGTTGGTGCATGCGGCGGCGCAAACTATCTGATGCTTCCTCTGTATCCGTTTTCATCCCAAAACGAAATACTCTCGATGTGCCAAGTGTCACTTTATTTATGCCGCCTCGACCTGTGTAGTTGTAATTAGCGGTGAGCGTGTCGCTTAGCGTGTCTTTCGAGGTGAATCGGTAGTCTACCGAGCTGTATGGCGTGAGCCCCATGGCAATAGCCCACTTGCTGTTGGGTTTTTTGAAGCCCATACTCAACTCGTGTATCTGTCCGTTTACGTGTGTGGATGTAGCTCCGCCAAAGGAAGATTGAATTTGTGCACCTTTTATGGTTGCTTGCAAGTTGGTTACATCTAAGAACGAATAGGATGCAGGATTCGCTAAGTTTAGGGAAATAGGGTCGGAAAGCGGGGAAGTAATACCTCCCATGCCATAGTGAACTACGTTGCCAGGGTTGTCTAAAAGGCCTAAACCATAACGAGAGTAGATTGAGTTCGGATTGTATTGCGCATCGCATGAAAGCGAAGTGCACACCAAAGCCAAGGCCGGCAGAAGCTTAACAAGGGTTGAGGCGAAGAGTTTCATGCAGGCCGAGCTGGGTTAATTGAGGAACTGCAAAAATGCTACTTTTCAGGGTGTTCTCAAAAAATGAATAATCACCGCCCGTCAAGAGCACTTGCAGACTGTTGTATTGCGCGCGGTATGACGCTATCATGGCATCTACCTCAACGATAATTGCGTGTTCTACTCCAGAGCGAATCGATCCTTGGGTGGAGTCGCCAACTAGAGCGGGTTGCTCTCTTAAAGGCTGCAGAAGTGGCAGTTGGCCCGTGAAATGGTGCAACGCCATAAATCGCATTTGTACTCCCGGTGAAATGGTTCCTCCCAGAAAACGACCGTGGCTTAGCATTGAATAAGTGACGCATGTTCCGCAGTCGATTACTAAGATGTTCGGTTGCTGAGAAAACACACAGGCACCCGCCATATTTGCCAGCCGATCATGTCCTAGGGTTTCCGGTGTGGAATAGCCATTGATGAATGGGAAATTAAGTGTATGAGACATGTGAATTGTGGGGATGTTGATCAAAGCCGTCAACCCATCATCACTATAACCTGTTCTAACGTCGCAGAGAATTGCGCGTTCAACAGCATATGTTTTTAGGAAGTAATCAATGCCGCCTTCCAACGTTTGGTCGCCATAAGACTGCATCTCTAAAAATTCGCCTTGGGTGGATACAGAGACCTTTGTCTGCGTATTCCCTCGATCGATTGCCAGTTGAAGGCTCATGCTTTGAAAGGATTAATTGACAGTGCGTGTCCCAGCCATGGATTGAAATGGAGTGAATGAGTAACCGATACTTAGCGTCATGAATCCTCCGTCGAATCCTTGATTGTTGTTGCTGCCCATGAGGTCGAAATTGTATGCTTGGCGGATATGCCCAATCATCGTAGCACGAACGAATACAGCATTATATCGGTTTATTTGATAAGTTGGCGTGAGCGATGCGCACAAATTTGCCATGTAATCGTAAACATAGATTCGCTCTTCATAGTCGGCAGCAAATTTCACCTTGTTGATCATGGCACTTACCCCAAAGCCTACGAAGCCAAAAAGTTTAAAGCGGTCGTGCCACAAGCGAACGGCGTTATTCTGCCCCGGAGTTTTTCCAAGACCCAGCTGCAAAAGGTTGGTCGATACACCAACGGTAGCTCGGAAATAATCATTTCTGAAGTAAAGAGAGCCATCTGAGGGTCTATTCAAATTGACTCCAGTCTCACCTCTTAAATAAAAGTTAGGCTTTAATAAGTAATTAAGTCCTACTGAAATGTGTTGAGGAACGATTTTTTCGATTTCGTATCCATCGGTTATTTGTGAATGCAGGAAATGGTTGCCTCCTGAAACGTCCAGATTGAGATTGATGGGCACAAACTGCCCGAGCGATTGAAGGAAACTGATAAAAAGTATGAAAGAGGTTAGGTATTTCATGTGTGCAAGTTAGTTCGGAAAATTGAACACCTATTACTAAGGCTTGAATCGGTCATTGCTCGAATAGTGCTCAAATTATTGTGAACATCTTGATGTTTTGTGTGCATTTCACTGCGCGGGCTCTACTAATTTCGCTGCATTACAATTATGAATGCTATGATCAACAGAAAAGAATTCAGAAAATACGCGATGGGCAACCATGGCATTAGTGGTACCGTGGTCGATGATGTAATCAGCCATGTGTATGGCGCGGAAAACATGACCCGCACTGTAATCGAAGAACGAAACATGCCCTTCAGAGAGGTCGATGTGTTTTCACGCCTTATGGCCGATCGCATCATTTTTTTGGGGACAGAAATTGATGATTACATCGCTAACATTATCCAAGCTCAGCTCTTGTTTTTGGAAAGCACAGACTCCAAGAAAGATATTCAGATATACATCAACTCTCCCGGAGGAAGTGTATACGCTGGTCTAGGGATTTATGATACAATGCAGTACATCAACCCAAATGTGGCCACCATTTGCACGGGTATGGCTGCGAGTATGGGCGCAGTGTTGCTTTGTGCCGGAGAGGCAGGAAAACGCACAGGGTTGAAGCACTCGCGCGTTATGATTCACCAGCCACTTGGAGGTGCGCGCGGTCAAGCGAGTGACATTGAAATTACTGCCCGCGAAATACAAAAGCTGAAGAAAGAACTTTACGACATAATTGCACATCACAGTGGCAAAACGTACGACCAAGTATGGGCCGACAGTGATCGCGATTACTGGATGATAGCTGCTGAGGCGAAAGAGTACGGAATGATAGACGAAGTGCTCGACAAGAAGAAGGTATAGCAGTCTAGAAAGATGTTTAAAAGCACCCGTTTAGGGTGCTTTTTTTTTGCCCGGTAGCCATCGATTGTTTGTTGTCGCTTCTTCGCGCAAAGCATTTTTTCTTCGAGTATTGAACAGCCTGTTTCGAAAACCTTCGCTGTGACTGACTTTGACTGACTGATAAAGGTGGTTGAAAAGATTCGTTGGGGGTCATATGCCGCGAACGCTCGATGAGGTTCATTTGAACGTCGTCGAATTTTATCTAAATGAAATTCGATGGCCAATAACCAACCCTAATTTTTTCTACATGCTTCCTTCTAACCTCCCTTTGCGAACCAGCAGAGTGCCCTTACGCACGATATGCTCGGTTCTTTTCGCTGTTTCTTTCCTGTGGGCTCAAGCACAACCAACCTTTGTGAATGTTGGGCCTAGCACTTCTATCGCTTGTGGTGACGCTTTACCTCCGTCGAACGGAGTAACTGCTGTCAGTGCCTGCGACGGTCCTGTGGATGTAAATGTATTTGTTGCTGAAACTGGCAACGTGACCTCAGACTGCGTTGTGTCAACTGCGGTGGGTCCTGGGGTGGATTGGGCTGTTTGGCTCCCACTTTTAGAAGCTCCCTCTGTGGCTTGGAATTTTATAGGCGATCAGTCACTGGTTTTTTATGGAAATGGAACGGGTCGTCTTACCGGCACCATCCAGAACTCTGTCAATTCAACCTGGCAGATGCAAGTAGATATGCGTTTTGAAAGCGGTCAGAGTTGGGTGGATTGGTCCGGACAAGGTAGAGGATACAAGAATGATCTTGGTTTGGCAGGAGCCAACTACCTCGATTGGATGTATTACGAATTGACTCCAGTCTTTTCTCAAATGACTGGTATTGGCGTTTTGGAAGGTTCTGAGTTGAATTTGTCGCACCTTCCTTCCAATTACTATTTCGGGTTTCAAGTGGGTGTGGGTTCCAACAACAAGAATGGAAATGATGGTATGAGTGGTTGGTTTTCCTACGGCGGAAGTTTCAATGGACAAAGCGTAAGTGGAAATGGTGACGTAAACGTCGATCGATCATGTGAGCAGAACGTGCCTGTATGTGGCGCATCTGAGTTTACCTATTCGTATCGCGCCGAAGATTCTTGTGGGGCAGTTGCATTTGCAAGCACTGTAATTACCGTGGTCGATGAAACAGCTCCCGTATTTGGAGAAGTCGAACCGGCCCTGTTTGTGCCTTGTGCGCTAGCCGACAGCATCTATGTAACCGCGACAGATGCTTGTTCCGCGGTGAATATCTCTTACACAGATGAAGTTGTGGAGGCAGGATGTCCGGGTATCCTTACTCGAAACTATACTGCTGCCGACGGTTGTGGCAATGTATCAACTACGAGCCAAACCATTTACTTAGTCGATGAGGGAGAGCCTGAGTTTACTATGTTTCCAGCAGATACTTCCTTGAGCTGCGAAGCAACTGGAGATCTAAACCCAACGGTAGAATATTCCGCAGTTTGCTTTAATACTGTGCTCACACAGACAGATGTATTAACTGCCGGCATATGCGCGGCCAACTATTCATTAGTTAGAACCTATACCCTCACGGATGGTTGTGGAAATAGTGTGTCGCAAATTTGGACAGTTCAAGTGTCCGATACACAAGCACCCACTATCGAGAATGTCCCCCTCAGTGCTGATCTAGATTGTGGTGATGAAGTTCCAACAGGTGAACCAACGGCATCTGACAACTGCAGTGAGTTCACGCTTACTTCTAGCACAACATCTGAAGATCAGTCATGCGGTTATCTCACAACTACTACATGGATTGCCACCGATGTCTGCGGCAATTCGGCTACTGCCTCTCAGGTGATTGCATTTGTGGATAGTGTCGATCCTGAGTTTTCCTTCATACCGGAATCAGTAACCATCAATTGTGGCCAAGAATTCGTTTTGGATACGGCAATTGTAAACGACGATTGTTCGCTTGTGACTTTGGCTTGGACCGATGAGCCTCTTTTCGATTGTGCCGGAAGTTACATACGCATTTGGAGAGCCTTTGATGGCTGTGGAAATCAGGCGTTGGAATCAACCGTGGTCACACTCATTGATACAGAAGCACCAGTACTCGTTGGCATTCCTTCCTCTACCGAAGGAGCTTGCGGCGGAACACCAATCTCAGCGCTTGTAAGTGCGGTCGACAACTGTGATTCAGAGGTTGCGGTTGTTCTCACCGAAGTGTCGGTGCCTGGTAACTGCGGCAGCGTAGTAACCTACACATGGACAGCTTCGGATAATTGTGGAAATGCAACAACAGAAGAACGCACCTATGTGCTCTCCGATACGGTGGGTCCGGACTTTAGCAGCCCAATCGATACTGTATTCGCTTCGTGCAGCGATAATCTTGCTGCATTGGAAATAACGGCTCCAGTGGTTACGGATGCTTGCTCACAGGTGGCAACGCTTGATTTTGCAGACGAAGAGATAGCTGCCGCTTGCGGTGCTGTTGTGATTCGCACATATACAGCCGCGGATGGATGCGGAAATACATCTACCGCCCAGCAAGTAATTATTTTGGAGGATACCACCGCTCCAGTTTTCATCTCTGCTCCAGAAAATGTTGTTTCTGCTTGTGGCGCTGCAACTGAGAATACTGCCCTGCCCGTTGTCGAAGACAATTGCTCTGAGGTTACGATAACCTTTGAGGATGAGGCGGCACAGGGACAGGGTTGTTCTGGTAGCCTCGTGCGTCATTGGATTGCAACTGATGCATGTGGAAATAGTTCCACCTTCGATCAGGAAATTGCATTTGCAGACAATACAGCTCCTGTGCTGGTCTCATTCCCGGAAGACATTACCACTGGCTGTGATCAAGTTCCTGTGGCCGATGAAAGTGCTGTTGTCTTTGAAGATAATTGTAGCGCTGCGACGGCAAGTGTGAGCGATGTTATTGTCGAGGGTTCGTGCTCAGGTGGATACACTATCGAACGCACCTATACAGTTACAGATGCTTGTGCAAATAGCGTTTCAGCCATACAAACTATTTATGTGGTGGATGAAGTGGCACCGGTTCTTTTTGGGGTGCCTTCAGATACGACAATCTCCTGCGGAGAAGATTTGCCGTTTGCTTTGCCCAATGCGACTGATAATTGCACTCCAACAGAAGAAATTATTATTGTAGTTGAAGAGCAACTTGTACCGTCTGCCTGTGGAAGCACATTGTTGCGCATTTATCTGGCTTCCGATGCTTGTGGTAATACAACCAGTCTCGTTCAAGAAATCAACCTCATTGATAATGTCGCGCCAATTTTTGTGTCTGTGCCTTCCGCAGCTACTATCAATTGTGGCGATGAAGCAACACTGCAAGATGCTGTTGCAATAGATGGCTGTTCTGAAGTAACAATTACAGAAGAACAGTTTTCTACTGGGGATTGTGGTAATAGTTTTATTCGCATTTTCACCGCAACTGATGGTTGCGGAAATTGGGCTACCGCTGAACAGATCGTTACCGTGATTGATGGCACAGCGCCAAGCTTTGCAGGAATTGCTCAGACCATAGTGTTGGGTTGTGGCGATGAACAACCGATTGCCGATGTAGTAGCTTCCGATGATTGTGGAACGGTGACAATGACCAATTCCGATGAGACACAGACTTTTGGTTGTGGATATCAAATTATGCGCTCATACACCGCTACAGATGCATGTGGAAATAGCTCGGATTTTGTGCAGATTATTCAGTTTATAGATGAAGAGGGCCCGCAGTTCTTGAGCACTCCAGAAAACGTTACGCTTTCTTGCGGTGATGTGTTGCCTGATGTGGTCTTTCCTCAGGCGTCTGATGCCTGCTCAGAACCAACGGAGGTTACGGTTACAGAATCAACCGAGCCTGGTTTTTGCGCAGGTTCGTATTCAATCACACGCACATTTGTAGCCACAGATTTATGTGGAAATTCTTCGACACACATCCAGACTATTTTCTTTAATGATGATGTTGCTCCTGTTTTCAACGAGTTTCCTGCTGTCTTAGAACTCACGTGTGAAGAGGCTACGGCCTTGGTGATCGTTGCTACGGACAATTGTGGTGATGTGACGGTGACATATTCAGACAATGAAAATGATGGTGCTTGCGGCACACGCATTCGCACTTATACAGCAAGCGATGCATGCGGAAATATTTCGCAGGTAGAGCAAACCTTGATAGTGAGTGATGTGATTGCACCGGCCTTCATTACTTTCCCAACCAGTGCAAGCGTTTCGTGCAGCGAGGTTATGCCGGTTGAGGATACGTATATCGAGTTTGTCGAGAATTGCTCGCAGGTGGACGTGCTTTGGAACGAGGAAATTGTTGAGGGCGATTGCCCAAATAGTTATACGAGCATCCGAATTTGTACACTTACAGATGCGTGCGGCAACGTGGCTACTTCGAGCTACACCTTGGTAGTTTCAGACACAGAGGGGCCGCAGATTACGGGTGTGCCCGCTGACGTTACACTCGATTGTGGCGATATAGGGGCAATCGCTGATGTTTTTGCTGTTGATAATTGCACTGCACTGCCGGTCCTTACGCTCACAGAGGGTATGGAGACGATTGGCTGCACGATGATTCTTACTCGTCGTTGGACGGCGGAAGATGAGTGTGGCAACGTGACGCAGGAAGTTCAAATAGTGACCTATATCGATGAAACAGCACCTGTGTTGAGCAACTATCCTGAATCGTTGGTTTTAATGTGTGGTGAAGCTCTTCCAGAAATTCCAGCTGTAAGCGCAACAGACAATTGCTCGAGTGATGTAGAGGTGTCTTACACAGAGACAGGCGTGGCCAGTGACCCCTGTGCACCCGTAGAACGCACTTGGTGTGCTTCTGACTGCAGCGGCAACGAAACATGCCATACCCAACTCATATTTTTTGAACAGCCACAAGCAGCGCCTGCGCTGAACGAACCGGAGATGAACACCTGGCAGGTGGCCCTCGATCGTTTGGCGGTTCAGTTTACTGCAAATGATCGCGGACGTTGGGGTGTAGATGCTTTTGATATGAACGGCCGCCGTGTTGCAAACCTGTTTGTTGGTGATTTGAATGCAGGCGAGGCCCGCAGAATAGAGGTAGATGCCCAGGCATTGGTAAGTGGCATTTATATCATTCAGTTTACCAACGGTGCAAGCACGGTTACCCGTCGCTTGTCTATTGTTCGATAATCTTCTGTGTTCGTTTGATATACAACGGGCCCGCCTTTTATGGCGGGCCTTTTGTTTGGTCGCTGTCTCTGCTTGAGGTAGCTGCTTATCTTCGCCCCTATGGAACGGATTACCTTGTTTGCGGATGTTATTGTGCCACAGGCGCTGCCCGTCCCACTTACGTACCGGGTGCCCTTTGAATGGAATGAACACGTAGTGGTTGGACAGCGTGTTATTGTGCCACTGGGAAAAGCCAAGCTGCTCACAGGAATAATCCGAAGACTCCATCAACAAGGTCCAACCAGTTATCAAGCGAAGTACATCGATGCATTGCTTGATGAGCATCCACTCATTCGACCGCAACAGTTAGCTCTTTGGGAATGGATGGCAACTTATTACTGCTGCACACTTGGCGATGTAATGAATGCTGCCCTGCCTTCGGGACTCAAGTTGTCGAGCGAGACTAAATTTGTTTTGGTATGTGAAGACGATGAGAGCATCTTAAGCGATCGCGAACAATCGGTGATTAGAGCGCTTAGGTCGCGTGTTTCAATGACCTTAGATGAGGTCGCTGAACTGCTCGGTATTAAGCAGGTTCAACCTATCGTGAAGCGACTGATGGAGTCTGGATGGATTAAGAGCGAGGAGGAAATAAAGGAAAAGTTCAAGCCCAAGTTGGCAGACTTTATCTCACTTTCTAGTGGCTATGAAACAGATAAAAAGTTGGAACTGCTATTTGCCGAATTAGAAACACGAAGAGCTCAAAAGCAAAGCGAGGCATTGATGATTTTCCTGCAACTGGCGCAGTTCGATGGAGGTAGATTACCCGAATTGGAGCGTTCCAAAATTCAAAAAAAAGGCATTCCATCTTCGGTGGTTTCGGCCATGATTGATAAGGGCATATTTACGTGTGTCACTCGCGAAGTCGGTCGTTTAACCGCTGGTCTATTGCAGACCTCTCCAACGCGTGACCTCTCGCCGGCACAGTTACAAGCTAAAGAAGATATAATAAAGTGTTGGACGGAAAAGGATGTCTGCTTGTTGCATGGTGTCACATCAAGTGGCAAAACAGAGGTTTATGCAACACTTATAGAGGAGATGTTGACGGCGGGTAAACAAGTGCTTTTCTTATTGCCCGAGATTGCATTAACCACCCAAATAATTCAACGCTTGCGAAAGTTTTTTGGTAAACGTGTAGGTGTTTATCATAGCGGATACAGCGACAATGAGCGCACAGAGGTATGGAACAAAGTGCTCAGTGATGTGCCTGGTGAATGCGATATCATATTGGGCGCTCGGAGTTCACTGTTTTTGCCCTTCAACAGATTGGGTTTAGTGATTGTGGATGAAGAGCACGAACAGAGCTTTAAGCAGCACGATCCTTCGCCACGATACCAAGCGCGCGATACAGTCTTATGGCTTGCCGCACAAGGCGGTGCCAAAGTGTTGCTGGGGTCTGCAACGCCGTCTATTGAGTCCTATTGGAATGCAGTAAATGGACGCTATGGCCTCGTCGAATTACATGAGCGCTTCGGGGGTTTAGAATTGCCGGAGGTGGTGCTTTGTGATGTGCGAAAGGAGATGAAGGGAAAGACTATGCACAGCCACTTCACAGAGCAGTTGTTAGGAGAAATGCAACGTGTGTTGGAGGCAGGTGAACAAATCATTTTGTTTCAGAACAGACGAGGTTACTCTCCTTTGTGGGAGTGCGAGAGTTGCGGATGGGTGCCCATGTGCACACGATGTGACGTTAGTCTGA
This sequence comes from Chryseobacterium gleum, assembly GCA_945869405.1. GTDB lineage: Bacteria > Bacteroidota > Bacteroidia > Flavobacteriales_D > Sanyastnellaceae > JAIBBG01. Next base: position 13,624 of record CAMBPD010000019.1, read on the forward strand.
CCTATCACAAATTCTCGCATCAATTGCGTTGCCATTATTGTGGCTATACAACTCCTCCCGTGCCTGCGTGCCACGCGTGTGGTACGGTAGACATGAAAATGCTGGGTTTTGGTACGGAAAAAATTGAGGAAGACTTGCAATTGTATTTTCCCGATGTGCGTGTGCAGCGCATGGATTTGGATACGACACGAAGCAAATCGAGTTATCAAAAAATCATCAGTGAATTCGAATCAGGACATACGCAGATTTTGGTAGGCACACAAATGGTCACTAAAGGTCTCGATTTCGACAACGTATCGCTTGTGGGTATTTTAAGTGCTGATAAAATGATGAACTACCCCGATTTCAGGGCCATGGAGCGTAGTTTTCAAATAATGATGCAGGTTGCAGGAAGGGCGGGCAGAAAGCATAAACGCGGGCGGGTACTCATCCAAACGTATACACCCGATCATTGGCTACTCGATTTGATTATTAAAGGCGATTACCGAGCTTTTTACGAGCGTGAAGTGCGCGAGCGTTACCAGTTTGTATATCCTCCCTTTGTTCGATTGATGCGCATTACACTCAAGCATAAAGACGATGCGACTGCGCAGCGAGCGGCACAGGAGGTGCAGAAAATAATTTCACCCATGCTGAAGGATAGAGTCCTCGGACCTGAAAGGCCCTATATACCCCGCATCAATAACTATTTCCTGCAGCAATTCTTGGTGAGGCTTGAAAAGCGCAAAGAGAGCGAGGCTATAAAAGCTACGGTAATTCAAATGATACGTCAGCGATTGTCACAACCCGATTTTAAGCAGGTACGACTGAGCGTGGATGTCGATCCGCTTTAAAAAAAAACGGGACAATCGCCCCGTTTCATTTTTATAAGTTTCCTACCATGTTGGCAGGTATCACCCACTGGTCGTAGTCTTCAGCACTAACATAGCCCAGTCGTGTAGCCTCTTCTTTAAGTGTGGTTCCGTTTTTATGCGCGGCTTTCGCTATTTCTGCTGCTTTGTAATAACCGATTTTGGTGTTTAATGCGGTTACAAGCATCAACGATTTATCTACCAACTGTTGAATGCGCTCATGGTTGGGCTCTATGCCTGCGGCGCAATGGTCATTGAAGGATACGCAAGCATCGCCTAATAGCTCTGCGCTTTGCAAGAAGTTATAGGCCATCATTGGCTTGAATACATTGAGCTCATAATGACCTTGTGTGCCACCAACTGTGATGGCTACATCGTTGCCCATTACTTGCGCGCAAACCATGGTAAGGGCTTCGCATTGGGTTGGGTTAACCTTGCCCGGCATAATGCTGCTTCCGGGCTCGTTTTCAGGTATAAATAGTTCACCAATGCCACTGCGCGGGCCACTTGCCATCATGCGAATGTCGTTGGCTATTTTGTTGAGTGAGACCGCCAGTTGTTTCAATGCCCCGTGGCTCTCAACGATGCCGTCGTGTGCTGCTAATGCTTCGAATTTATTGGGTGCACTAGTAAACGGAAGGGCGCTAAATTCTGCAATCTTTTTTGCAACGAGCTCTGAATATCCATTAGGCGCATTAAGTCCTGTGCCGACTGCGGTGCCCCCTAAGGCAAGTTCTCCAAGGTGAGAAAGGGTGTTGTTGAGCGCGCGCAATCCGTGGTTGAGTTGAGCCACATAACCACTAAGCTCTTGACCTAAGGTAACGGGTGTTGCGTCCATAAGGTGAGTGCGCCCAATTTTTACAACATGCATGAACTCCTTGCTCTTTGCCTGCAACGTGTCACGAAGAAGCGTGACACCTGGAATGGTTTTTTTCATGACCGACTCGTACGCAGCAATGTGCATCGCCGTGGGGTAGGTATCGTTCGATGATTGCGATTTGTTTACATCATCGTTGGCCCCTAATAGCATGTTTGTCTCACCTAGTTTTCCACCCAATAAAACGTGCGATCGGTTGGCAATTACTTCATTGACATTCATATTGCTTTGGGTGCCGCTTCCTGTTTGCCAGATGACTAATGGAAATTGGTCATCAAGTTTACCGTCTAGTATTTCGTCGCATACAGCGCCTATCGCATCACGCTTCTCCACCGGTAGAACTCCGAGTTCACAGTTGGTATGAGCCGCCGCTTTTTTGAGCACGGCAAAGGCACGTATGATTTCCTTGGGCATAGACGCTTCAGGACCGATTTTAAAGTTGTTTCGTGAGCGCTCTGTTTGTGCTCCCCAATACACGTGAGCGGGCACTTTCACTTCGCCCATTGTGTCTTTTTCAATTCTAAATTCCATGCTATGTGAATTTTTTCGTGTGTTAAAATGTTTCGGCAGCTTTGCCCTGTTGCATGAGGAAGCCTTTTAAGAACTCATCGATATACCCATCCATTACCGCATCTGTATCCGATGTTTCCACACCTGTGCGCACATCCTTCACCAATTTATAGGGCTGCATTACGTAGTTGCGGATTTGTGATCCCCACTCGATTTTTTTCTTGGATGCTTCTATTTCACTTCGTGCAGCATTTCGCTTTTCACGCTCCATTTCGTAGAGCTGCGATTTCAAAAGTTGCATGGCCTTCTCCTTGTTTTGAAGTTGAGAGCGAGTTTCTGTGTTGTCGATGATGATACCTGTTGGAGCATGGCGCAAACGAACACCGGTTTCCACCTTGTTTACATTTTGTCCTCCTGCACCACCGCTTCGGAAGGTGTCCCAGGTAATGTCAGAGGGGTTGATGGCGATTTCAATGGAGTCGTCAACCAAGGGATATACGTACACGCTGACGAAAGAAGTATGTCGGCGCGCGTTGGAATCGAATGGTGAAATGCGCACAAGGCGATGCACTCCATTCTCGCCCTTCAGCATACCAAACGCAAATTCTCCGTCGATTTCGATAGTGCATTGCTTCACACCCGCCACATCGCCTTCTTGAAAGTCGAGCTCTTTCACGGTGTGCCCATTTTTCTGTGCCCACATCACGTACATGCGCATGAGCATGCCCGCCCAATCGCAACTTTCTGTTCCTCCGGCGCCAGCGGTTATCTGCACGACAGCATGCAAGCTGTCCTCCTCAGAACTTAGCATGTTCTTGAATTCGAGATCTTCAATGCGTGTGGAGGCCAGTGTGAATTGTGCTGCGAGTTCTTCCTCTGTAGCGGCCTGTTCTTTGAAAAAATCATAGAGTACAGCGAGGTCCTCTGCTGCATCCGAACAACTTTTAAATGCGTCTGTCCAGATTTTTTTATTCCGGATTTGACGCATGACCTGCTCTGCTTTCTTGGCGTCGTTCCAGAAATCGGGGTCTTGTGTGAGCTTTTCGTCTTCCTTAATTTGAAGTAGTTTTACCTCAACGTCAAAGGTACCTCCCAAGCGCAGTAACGCGCTCCTTCAGCTCACCGATAGCATCGCTTGTAATTGCCATAATGATTAATCACTGATTTTTAAAATAATGCGGTTGCGAAGGTAGCTATCTTTACCGCTGAAGTCGAATTTATTCAAATGTGAATCTTGCATGGAAGATGTTTTCAATGGCAATCAAGACGTCTACGAACCACGATCTGTAGCGCGTATTATTCAAGATGGTTTTTCGGTTAACCCTAGGCATTTCATAGGGCTTGCACTCCGACGATTTGGTGAGGAGTTCGGCATTTATGTAGCCTTCACGCTGGTATACATTGCCCTTTCGATGGCCTTGAGTGCTCTTCCAGTCGTTGGCGACCTCTCAGGCATTCTCGCAGGTCCGCCGCTTGTTGCAGGTTTTGCTTTTTATATGCGTTTGCAATCGCGCAATGATGATCGTGAGTTTTCAAATTTCTTCGGAGGTTTCCGCGTACCCTTTTGGCCCTCGCTGGTTTCGCAAGGAATTAGCTTGACCCTCGCTATGGCGGCGGCTGTTGCATTGGTCGTCTTACCATTTTTTTACGACCCCATCCAAGTGTTTGTCAATGAAGCGCAGAAAATTCAAACGATGGATCAGGAGAAGGCTGCTGAATTCCTACTCACCTTGTTTAACCCAGCTATCGGACAGGCAGCCGTGCTTGCCGCAGTGGTGGCCGTTGCAGTTATGACTCTTTTCTGCATGGCTCCTTTATTCATCGTGTATCGCGGATACTCTGCATTTCAGGCGATTCGGGCTAGTTGGCAATTGGTGAGCAAGAAGTATATGTCCTTCTTCCTGTTTAATCTCTCGCTTTGGCTCGTATTGCTTCTTGGTTTTTTGCTCTGTTGTGTGGGTCTGCTAGCAGCTTTGCCTGTTTATTATCTCGCTTTGGCAACCGCATTCGAGGAAATTACAGGGGATTGATTTCGTCGAGCCAATCCGCTTTCTGTGGCAAAACTTTTTTTATCGTATCATAGGGAAACCCTCTACGCATCAGAAATTGCACAAGCTTTACGGTGCGCTCGTAGTCGTTTTTTCCTTTGATGCTCGGCCATTTTCGAGTTGCTAGTTCTTTCAAGTTCTCGTTGTGCACTGCAGGCTCAATATGCTCAATGGCTATTTGAATGTATTCCTCTTTAATGCCTCGTGCTTTCAGGTTCATTTTTATCTTTTGAATGCCCCATCGTTGCAATGAAGACTTGTCGTGCGCGTATGCTGATGCAAACCGGCTATCGTTGAAAAGATCGCCCTTACTAAGGCGCTGAGTGCAAATGGCAATAAATTCAGGGTCTGCTCCCCATCGCTTCAGCTTTCGCTCTATGTCGAACCGGCAACGTTCTCCTTTGTTGCACCAATCGACAAGAATTGAAAGGGTTTTCTCTTCCGAGAACTTCATATGAATTGGTATTTATTGCAAAGCGGCCGCACCCCAAAAATTTGAGGGGAAGATACTGTGGCCGCCAGGTGTTTCATGGAGGTGGATATAGAGGTCGAACCAAGGTTTTTCTGAGAGTGTTAATTTTTTGTCCTGAAATAGCGAACTTTTAAGGTTGCGTTGCGTTTTAACTCTTTTTAAAAGGGTACTGATTTGCTTATTTTTGCGAATTGGTCATTATAGTTGTACCACTGACGATTTAAAGTTGTAATGAAAAACGATTTGATTGCTAAACTGCGCGCTTTGCTAGCTTCGGAAGAGATTGCCTCTATCCGCGATGGAGTTCGTGAAATTCGAAATGATTGGAAGGCAGAAACTGCCAAAGAGCGCCAAGTGCAGCTCGAGGCGTTCAAGGCCGAGGAACACCCTGAAGATGTCGAGTTTGTATACTCGCCTAGTGAGTTTGAGGGTGAATTTCAAGACCTCCTGAAAGTCTACGAAGACCGTGTCGAAGAACACGGTAAGAAATTGGCTGCTGAGCGCCAAAAGAATCTTGAGAGCAAGCATGCTATTTTGAACGAAATGGATGCGTTGATCAAGGATGAGCAAAACATCGGAAAGGCTTTCTCTAGCCACAAAGCGCTGAAAGAGCAGTGGGACGCTATCGGTGATGTGCCGGGCGACAAGTACCACGATCTCCAAGAGAAGTGGCAGCGTTGCAACCATGAGTTTTTCTACAACATCAATATATACAAGACGCTTCAAGAGCATGATCTCAAAATCAATCTCCGCAAGAAGGAGGAAATGATTGAAGAGGCGAAGAAATTGGTTGAGGTAACTGTAATCAATGATTTGGAAATACTCATCAAAAAGTTTCAGCGTGAATGGATGAATATCGGTCCTTCTCCGCGCGAAACCTTCAAGGAATTAGGCGATGCTTTTTTCGCAATACTCCGGGAATCGCAGGTTCGCGTGCAGGCTCACTACGATGAGATTCACAAACACAGCGATGAGAACCTTGCAAAGAAGAAGGAGTTGTTGCAAAAAATGAGCGAGATCCTAACGATGGAAATATCCAACGCTTCAACAAGCAATCGTTGGACCGATGAAGTGTTGAAGCTTCAAGAAGAATGGCGTTCGGTAGGTTGGGCCCGCAAGAAGGAGAATGAAGAAGTGTGGCAGGAGTTCCGTGGGCTTTGCGATTTATTTTTTAGCAAGCGCAATTCGTTGTTTGAAGAAAAGCGTTCCGGCTTTAAGGTTAATAAAGACAAGAAGGAAGCACTTATCGAGCGTGCTCGAGTGCTCCAAAACAGTGAAGATTGGAAGGCGGCAACAGAAGAACTCAAGCGCATGCAAGAGGAATGGAAAGCTGTTGGTGGTGCAGACCCGCGCGAAGAGCAAAAGTTATGGCAGCGATTCCGCTCCACTTGCGATCATTTCTTTGCACGTAAGAAAGAGAATTATTCAAAAATCATCGAAGAGCAAAGTCAAAATCTCGCTCTCAAAATGGACATGCTCACAGAGCTTGATGCATTAGAGATAACGGGAAACAAAGGAGCAGATTTGGCTGCATTGAAAGCCTTTGGTGAGCGTTGGCACGGAGCCGGCTTCGTGCCGCGTGAAAAGGTGAAGGAAGTAATGGATCGTTACAACGGCTTGCTGGACGTGAAGTATGGTCAAATTAACGCGGATCGAGAGCATCGCGAAATGTCGGATTTCCGCAGTAAGTTGGATACGCTAAAGGGCAGTGCCAACGGAGAGGCCCAGTTGAAACGAGAGAAAAGTTTCATGCGTGAGAAAATTGATAATCTCAAGCATCAAATAGTGCAGTACGAAAACAACATGGGTATTTTCACAGGCAAAGGGGCAGAGGCACTTCGCAAAGACATCGAAAAGAAGATCAAAGCTACGGAGCGCGAAATCGATGACATCAAGAAGAAAATGGAGTTGCTAAGCAACTAGTTTCCGTTCGTCTTAATCTTGTTCACAGCAGTGGTAGTGGAATAGCCTTCAATAAGCGGTATACACACCACTTCCCCCCCTCGTGCTTTTGTTTCGGATGAACCAACAATGTATCGACGTGACGTTGGATCAGTTTCCGTCGCATCATAGTCGCCACCTTTTACGAGCACATCCGGCTGAATAGCCTCAATGAGCATTGCGGGCGTATCCTCAGAGAAAATGATGGAGGCGTCTGCACAGCGCAATGCTGCTATGACACCTGCGCGAGCAATTTCGTCGTGTATTGGGCGCTCAGGACCTTTCTGCAGACGCTTTACTGAAGCGTCATCGTTGATCCCAACAATGAGGAAATCCCCAAGTTGCTTTGCTTGTTCAAGGTATCGCACATGTCCAATGTGCAAAATATCAAAGACGCCATTGGTGAATACGACTTTTTTTCCTTTCGCTTTCAAAGCGAATAACTCCTTCTGAAGATCGGCGAGTGAAGCGTATTGCATTGGCAAGCTTTATTTCTTGTTAGAGGCTATCACAAAACTCACGGCGCCCACTAAAATATCCCAAGTGGTCTTGATAGACCATGAAATGAGGGCGTAAATTTTTCCCGCTGCTACGGGAAACCCGAGCGCTTGCAGGCTCAGTATCGCCATGCCATGGAAAGCCCCGGCACCGCCCGGAGTAGGTACCATCATGCCCAAACTACCTGCAGCCATGAAGAAGACCGTTTGGCGCAGCGTCATGGCACAAGTCTCTTCAAGTGCGAGCAATGAAGTAAATGTCATAAGCAACCACAGTGTCCATATGCCCAGCGAATAAAGCCAAAACAGTGCTTTTCTTTTCAGTTTGAAAATGCTTTTCAATCCATCCATCATCCCGAGAATGAATTCTCTCACCTTCTTGAAAAATGGAATGTGCTCGAAGCGTCGCAGCAAATAAAGAAATAGCATAAAGGCGATAATACACGCTGCAAGCAGCACAAGCACTGCGGTTCCCTTGCTGCCGTCTGCATGCTCGAAGAAGGAATTAAATGCCTCGTGTTCAAGCATGAAAGCAAGAAACACCAGTGTGGCAAGTAGCCCGATGTCTACAATGCGTTCAAGGAGCACAGTGCCTATCAGCTTATTCACTGGCACGTGATCGGTTCTATTGAGCAGTGTGCAACGCGCCAACTCACCTGAGCGTGGAATGAGGTTGTTCATACAATAGCCAAAAGCAACCGCATGAATGGCCCACCAATCGCGCACTCGATACCCCATGGGCTCAAGCATTATATTCCAACGAAGTCCGCGAAGCACAGTAGCGAGGTAACCAGAAACAAATGAAGCAAATATCCACGGCCATTTAACTTTTTTCAAGGCGGGTAAGAGATCATTCTCCCAACTTACATCTTTGTATAACACCCACATCAGCACGGAGGCTAGACTCAGAAAAACGATGTATGTGATGGTTTTTTTGATAACCCGTATTGGTTTGTGGTTACGAAGATGCGCGTTTCTCTGGCAGCGAATTGCACCTACGAGGAAAGTTGTTCACTAGGCTAGTTTGTTCGTCGCTGTATCAGGAAAAACAATTGCAGGTTTGAACGATTTAGCCTCTTCCTTCGACATGTGGGCATAGGTAACCACGATGACTATATCGCCTGGAGTTGCTTTGAGTGCTGCCGGACCGTTGAGGCACACCACACCGCTGCCGCGCTCACCTTCGATGATATATGTTTCGAGTCGTTCACCATTCATACAGTTGAGCACTTGTACTTTTTCACCTTCAATCATATCAGCTGCTTCCATGAGAAGGGGGTCGAGCGTTATACTTCCGATATAGTTGAGGTTGGCCTCAGTAACCGTGATTCGGTGGATTTTGGATTTAAGAACTTCAATCAGCATGGCGCAAAAATAAAGGGAGAAACATGCTGCCCGATCTCGAAATGATGCATTGACTTACATTCAATGGAAAAAAAGTATTTTTAGGACTTATGATTGTGAAGATATTAGCGTAATTGACGAAGAGTAAACATTATCCCTGCCAGCGCACTGTGTATTATAAAAAAAACCGTGGTAAAACGCACCTTTTTTGAAACACCTTCGTAGAAGTTGTCATGATCCAGCCATTCACCCATAAAAAGCACACCCTACTGACCATCGTTTTGGTCTTAGTTGCTGCCGTTTCGTGGTCGCAGTGTCCGCGGGTTTTCGATTTTTATGGTCAGACCCCAGCACAGCCCTACTGGTATTCTTGCAGCGGTGATAATTACTCATTCAACCTGAGCACTCCCAATACTTGGGATGGTTATACCATCGATTGGGGTGATGGCACACCGATAAGCTCAGGGGCTTCATGGAGTCCGACGGTCTTTCAAAATCACCTTTATGCTGCCGCAGTGGCTACGTATACCGTTACAATTACCGAAACATCCTCTGGATGTGTGGTTGTTGGCACTGTGGTGATGGAAGAGGCATCGAGCGCTTCGATTCAGATTCCTGTCGGGGGCGTGACACAATCATGCGCGCCTCAGGTGATGCAGTTTATCAATTCGTCTACCAACGTTTCTGCAACAACGTCGTTTACATGGGATTTTGGTGATGGATCGCCGGTGCTCACTTTCGACTATACCAATTGGCTACAAACTATTGCGCATACCTATGAGCAGGGCACAGTCGATTGTGAAACAGAGGTAACTCTTACCGCAGAGAATATCTGCAATACTGTTCAGGGTGGAAGTTCAGAAGCTACATTTAATCCTATTCGCATTTGGGATGTGGATGATCCGGGCATCACGGCGTCTGCAACCATGTTGTGCTACCCTGATACAACGGTTACGTTTACAAATACAACGGAGCGCAATTGTTTAATGCAGGGAAATATCTACCAGCGCTATGAATATTGGAATTTTGGCGATTACTGGGGAGCCGGTGAAGACAGCATCATCGGATGGACACCATGGCCTCCGACATTTCCGCACACATTGCACTTCCCTGGAATTGGCTCTTACACTGTAGAATTGGCCGATTCTAATTTTTGCGGTGTTGCTTCTACTAGCCTTACAATTCAAATTGTTCCTCCGCCGGTGGCGCAGATAGCGGTGAGCGCCGACACGGTGTGTGTGGGCGAATCAGTTACATTCTACCAGCAAGCTAGTGGTGGAGGCAACCTTTACCGTTGGACGTTCGGTAACAACAATGCGTGGTATACCACAGGCTCGGGCAACATTACTTATTTATACAATACTCCAGGAACGTATCATGTAGGAAGCATGGTGGGTGTTGTAGGAAGCAGTGGCTGCTCAGATACAGCTTGGGTAGATGTCGTAGTATTGGCTAATCCCCTTGTCGCAATTAATGCAAACCAAACGGAAGGATGCGATCAATTGCAAGTCGATTTTACTGCGGTTACTCCCAATGCAGTGAGTTGGTCGTGGGCATTCGACAACGGCTCTCCAGCCTTCAACGGCATTGATCCCCCATTGGTGAACTACACACAGCCAGGTGTGTACCAGGTGTCGTTGACTGTTGAAAACGCATACGGTTGCTCGGCAAGCGATGACATCACTATTCTTGTCTACGAGGCGCCACAGGTAGATTTTAACGTGTTTAATTTGTGTGAAGGTGAAACAGCTCAGTTTACCGATTTAACGGTTTCGGGCAACAGCGACGATATCACGGATTGGGCATGGGACTTCGGGGATGGTGGTAATTCAAATGATCAAAACCCAACCTATGCATACCCAGCTACCGGTACTTTCTTAGTGCAACTATTTATTACAACCGAGCATTGCCAAGGGAATGATACAGCAACTGTTATTGTTCAGGACGCACCCTCTGCTTCTTTTACAACCGATGTAAATGACGGCTGCGCACCGTTAACCGTGAATTTTACAAATACGAGCGACGCCTCTGCAACGTATCAATGGGATTTGGGCAACGGACAGATAGTAACCTCCTTTTCAGGTCAACATACCTATTTCAACACAGGAGGAACCGACACTACTTATCAAATTACGTTGACTGCTCTGAATGCCTTTGGATGCGGAACCTCAGACACTCTGGAGGTTACGGTTTATCCGGGCGCCGTCGCTGCATTTATCGATGACAACAATCCACCAACCTGTGGTCCGATGGATGCTTATTTTCAAAACGCTTCTATCAACGCTTATGGTTATGCCTGGGATTTTGGCGATGGCACTGTTTCGAATCTTCCTAGCCCTACTCACACGTATTACAACACAACCGGATTTTTAGATATATACGAGGTTAGCCTGATTGCATTCAACGTAAACGGGTGTAACGATACAGTATCGAATACGCTGTTTGTATACCCATTGATGAATTTGGATGTTGAGATTTCTGGAAATCAGGGATGCGCTCCATTAAGCGCGACGATGCCATTTGTGAGTGGTGTGCAGGCTTATAACTGGGATTTTGGAGATGGCACTTCTTCTCCTTTTGCGATGCCTTCGCATACGTTCAACAATTTTTCTAGCGCTCCAATCATTTACGATGTTGTGTTGGTGGGGACATCTTCTTTTGGATGTGTAGATACGGCATCCACTCAGGTTACTGTTTTCCCAAATACAATTGCACAGTTCAGTGGATCGGCCAATGCCGGATGTTCTCCCTTGCAAGTTGATTTTACGAATCTCACAATCAACGCCGATACCTATGACTGGAATTATGGCGATGGGGATGTGTCGCAAGAAAGTGCATCACTGCATAGCCATACATTCACCAACAACGGCACAACGCCGTTGGTGCGCACAATTGCACTGTCTACTCAGAATAGTTATGGTTGTATGAGTTCGTTTACATCGAACCTGGAGATCTATCCGCAAATTGAAGTCTCTTTTGTTCAGCCTGATGATGTTTGTGCGCCTGCTACTGTGGCATTCAGCAATACCAGCATAAACATTAGTTCGTACGTATGGAGCTTGGGTAACGGGTTGCAATCTGTGGCACAAAATCCAACTTCTGTGTTCGATAATATTACCGCCAATGATGTTGACTACACGGTTACGTTGATTGGAGCATCCGTTTTTGGCTGCATCGATTCTACATCACATGTATTTACGGTGAAAACAACGCCTGTAGCTGTTTTCACTTTGAGCGAACTTGCCGCATGTTCTCCTGTAGTCGTGGAGTTTTCAAATCAAAGCGTGCGCGCAGATAGCTTGCATTGGAACTTTGGTAATGGCACATTTTCTAGCAGCACCGATTCGATTCAGTCCGTTGTGTACGAAAATAATGGAACGATTGCGCTAGATTTTACGATTACGCTTCAGGCGCTAACCGACGAAGGATGCGCAAGCCAACAGACTTCTACAATTACAGTATATCCGCATATTGAAGCCGGGTTCATTGACCCGGGCGTTTTCTGCTCCCCGGCGACGGTGCAGTTCAACAGCACCAGCGTCAATGCAAACAGCCTTCAATGGGAGTTTGGCAATGGAACAGTTTCTTCCATACCCGCGCCAACTTCCTACTTCAGCAACGAAACCGGTGATCCAGTGGTTTTTGAAATTGAACTTACTGCAACGTCGAGCTATGGTTGTGTTGATTCTGTTACGCAAAACGTGACCATTAATCCAACACCGATTATCAATTTCTTGCCAAGTGTGTTTGCGGGTTGTGCGCCTGTATCGGTGGAGTTTACAAATAACTCTTTGTTTGCTGATGAAATCGTGTGGACCTATGGCGACGGCTCTTCATCTACAACGAACCAGCTTGTGCACTCCCACACCTATGAGAACAATGGCACACAGCCAGAGGCAATGGCCGTAACTCTTGCCGCTGTATCTGATGAGGGATGTAATTCTTCTTCAACCGTCGAGATTACAATCTATCCGGCGGTTACGGCTGGTTTTATGAGCCCCGGTGAATCTTGCGCGCCAGCGCAAGT
>CAMBPD010000020.1 GCA_945869405.1 Chryseobacterium gleum
ATAAAAGCCCGCGTTCAGCGGGCTTTTTTTTAAATGGGATTTTTCCAAACTTCGTTCGAGAGAGCTCAATTTGCATTTGCAATTCGGTGTCGAGCTCGGGGTACTTTTTCACTATCGGCTTCAGAAGACGAAGGCACAAATAACGCACGGCTACGTCCTGTGTCTCATCAGTTATCCAGTCGAACGTAATCGCGAGTAATTGCTCAGCGATTTTGGGCTCCAACTCGATGTTTTCAAAGCATCGCAGCAACTCGCGTTTTACTCCACCTGTCGACTCCGATGTCAATTGCACCATAAACGATTCGTAGAGAGGGATAAGTTTAGCTCTATTCAAAGCATGAATACCCGAAAGAACCCAAGCACCTTTCATTCGCTGCACGTTGGAACCAGACCGAACCAAGAGAATTAGCTCCGTAAACATAGCCGGGTGTGCCAAGGCATCCTTCGCAAGCGCGAGGCGAGCATCCTTTCTCATTCCAACTGTGAGCAGTTGATCCAACATCTTTTAAAAAAAGAGCGCATCACTAATGCGCTCTTATATTTATTTCTTGCCTGTTTTCGGTCCGATGCTTTTAGACTTCGCACCGTTGTTTGCTTTCGCATTACCGGGGGCTTCATCGTCATCTTCATACTCAGTCTCCTTCAAAGGAGCAGAAGTATCGCTTCCATTTTCCAAGCGATTCAAAAGATCTCCGAGTTGGTCGGCCCCAAGAGACTTGGCGATTATCTTGTGATCTTTGTCCATCAAGTAAACCTTGGGGGTGCTGGTAACATCCCAATACTGATGGAAATTCAAACTTTGCAGAGTAGTCACTCCCCCATGAATAAGTTTGGTGGCAGAGTCTTGTGTCATAATAAATTGATTACGCGAAACATTGATGAACTCAAGTTTTTCGTCGCGCACAAATTTTTCCCACTTATCCACCTCCATGTTATTGTGGACTGCAAATACCTCCAACCCTTTAGACTTCCACTTTTTATACAGCTCGTTTATCTTGGGTAACTCCTTCTTACAATGTCCGCAGGTAGCTTCCCAGATTACCAATAAAGTATACTTCGAATCGAGGTCGTGCATAGAACGCCATACATTATTCGTATCGGGTAGAATGATGTTGGGTCCGACTTCTCCGCACAGGCAATTGCGTTTTCCGTCGGCCGACTCTTTCATCTCGTCTATCTTCTCCTTTTTGACCCAATCGCAAAGTCCCTTGGCGTAGTAATTATCAATCATGTGCACGAAGCCCTTGTCCATGCACATAATTTTAGCTGTTTCAAAATTGTAGGTAAATTGATGTACAATGTATTTGAAACCATCTTGGTTATCTCCAACCGCAGCCACTAATCGCTGCACCTCGGTGATCATCGTATCCGGAATTTGGGGCAACACTTGCGCTACATACTTTTCTATCAACTTGTGATACGCCTGATCGCGAATCATTCGAGGATCCTTCAGGTCGATGTTATCGAAATAATGATTGCGGTAATAGAAATATTGCCAAAGCTTCTTCCCCTCATCTGAAGAATCAGCCGGTGCCTCAGGCACTTCAATATCCATCGACATTTTGATGAGCTTGCTCACCAAAAGATCTGGGTTTTTGGCAACCAAGTCCTTCTGGTAGTTCACCACATCATCGTTCATTTTCGTAAGTTGCTCTCTGAACGGCTTTTTTTCCTCTTCTGTTTTCGTTGAGTCTTGAAGCGCTGCATCAAGTGGTTGTCTCGATCGCATTTTGTCTGAGATGAACATGACATAATCGAAGAAAATCTTGTTGTTTTTGGACTGCTTCACTTTTATTGCGTCAATCCTACAATCAGGTGTGAATTCCAACTCAATTTCCTCCTCGTCCACGACAATGTCCATTCGACTGGAGTTATTGACTACAATGGCGTATTTGCCACACTCTTTGTAGGGCTTCCCGTCAAATGCGAAATTTCCCTTGCCATCTACAAAGGCAGTGTCGTTGTAATAGAGTTTGTTACCGTAGTAATTCGCCAAGTAGATTGACGTGTCTTTCAAGCCTTCAATGTGACCCTTTATTTTGAATTTGCTTTGCGCAAAAACAGGCATCACGCACAACATTGTGCTCAGAAGAAATGTGATTTTAAGAATGGATTTTCTCATGTTAGAACGTTAAAAATGATGATTAGCAAAAGTGCAACAAGGGCATAACGTGTCAACAGTTCTTTAACATTAACTTTTCGTTTTGCCGAAATTTCGATCGAGTCAATTCAAGTATCGTTCCGAAATATTCGTGTTGGTTACTTCTCAATAAGGAAAGCGAAATTACGGGAAGATTACCCAAAAATTCACTCGCCTTTTTGCCCGTGTTAAACCCACAATAACTCAACCTCTTGCTCAAAAGCAGCTTGCTTATTGGCGGCATACCAGGCGTGAAGCTGTCGCTTTTTTTCCGTATCGTCAGCCCCTGCCTCCTTTAGCAGCTTCAGCAGCTGGGATGCTTCATCAGGACGTGGGCCCCATGTCCAAAGTACATTCCACTGTTCATCGGCACATATCCAGATTGGTATTGACCTTGACCCATTGGTCAAAAACAAATCGATCAATTGTGGATTCTCATCACGAAGCACGAAATGCGCGGAAATCAGAGGGTTGAGTGCCGCCAATTTTGAAATGATTGGACATTGTTGAGCAGCATCCCCGCACCACCCCTCAGTGATGACCACCCAATGGATTGGTTTGTTCAAACGAGCAATTTTCTCTTGGATGACAAGACTCGGCACATACGTTTTTTCCCAACGATGCATTCGCTGCAGGTTCAAACGTGTATACTCCACCCAAGCATCCGATTGATCATTACCAGTAACTTTGCCCTCCTTGAGCAAGGTCTCAACCAACATTCTATAATTTGAATAGGAATAGTGTTTCCTAGGAAGTTCTATTTTCATTATTCATAAACCGCGCAGATGGCGGAGCTATCGTTATGTATTCAGTTTTAAACCAGTGTTCACCGTCATGAAACAAATTACTACTCACCTCAGGAAAATGGCGACTGTTCTTAGCGCTGAGGGACAGGCCGAATATACCCTATCGCTGCTGCAAAATATTGACTTTGTAGGATCCGAGGATCTAAATGCTTGGGTGGGAAAACAGGTTTCAATAGAATTTACTGGAAACATAAATTGCATTGTGACCGGCAAGAAAATTAAGAAGACCTATGGGGAAGGTCTTAGTTACGATGCTTTCTTAAGCTCTCCGATGGGAAGCCCAAGCATTGTGCGTCCGGAACTCAGCCGGATTCATGAAGGTATTGCGTTGCGAGATTTCGAATGGGAGCAGAAACACCACAATCAACCTCACTATGTTTACCTCTCGCGCACGAGCGGAGTGAAGGTAGGAGTGACGCGAAGTACAAATTTATTCTCGCGCTGGATCGACCAAGGCGCGACAGAAGGAATCCTTTTTGCCGAGACCCCCTACCGACAACTCGCAGGGCACATCGAAGTTTTAATGAAAGAGCATATAGCCGACAAAACCGCATGGCAGGCAATGCTGAAAGGACATTGCACAGATCACGAAAACCTCCTCATCATAAAAAACCGGCTCCTGGACCTGCTACCAGCAGAATTACAAGACTTTATTGCGGATAGTGACGAGGTTTCTTCCATCCACTACCCAGTGATTGAACTACCCATTACGCCCAAGTCAATCAAATTAGACAACACACCCAAGTTCGATGGACGCCTGCTAGGAATCAAGGGTCAGTACTTATTATTTGATCAAAACCGAGTGTTCAACGTTCGTTCACACTCGGGATACGAGATTTCGGCGGGCGTATATTAAAAGTATTTTGCTCAAAAAAATACTTTTTTTTTGCACAATTAAAGTAAAGGCCTATATTTGTAACGGTTACTCTCCGAACAACAACCTGTTTTCTACTGTGTTTACTGTTTGTTGGTGTGTGTAGTTATCCAAATTTTAATCAACAAACAGTTTTAAAAATGAACATTTTTGTTTCAGGGCTGAATTACAGCATGTCAAGCGAAGAGCTTGGCGAAGTTTTCTCTCGTTTCGGTGCAGTTTCATCTGCTAAGGTTGTAACTGATCGTGCAACTGGCCGCTCACGTGGTTTTGGTTTCGTAGAAATGTCTTCAGACGATGAGGGTCGTGCAGCAATTGCACAATTAGACCAGTCAGATGTTACAGGACGTAAAATCAATGTCAAGGAAGCTGAAGAGCGTCCACGTAGTAATGATCGTCCACGCAGCAACTTCGGTAGCGGCGGCGGTAGCGGTGGTGGCGGTGGCGGCGGTGGTCGTCGCGAAGGCGGTTTCAAGCCTCGCTTCAACCGTGACGGTGACGGTGGTGGTGGTTATGATCGTGGCAATCGCTATTGATAAAAAAACCATATCGCAGATATGAAAAAAGCCGCTTACTAGCGGCTTTTTTTTGTTTTATACTTTCTGTAGCGGGAGGGGGGCACGATCCCCCGACCTCATGATTATGAATCATGCGCTCTAACCAGCTGAGCTACCCCGCCAAAATTGAGGGCGCAAATATACTCACTTTAGTCAATTGCAAAAACCCTCATAAAAAAACTTCCATCTTGGATAAAAAAAAGGTATCCTTGCAACAGATACCTTCACATTTCTGATTATGGCCAAAAAACCTATTGAGCTCGAGTACATCATTCGAACATCCGATACCATTTTG
The DNA here is from genome assembly GCA_945869405.1 of Chryseobacterium gleum. Classification (GTDB taxonomy): domain Bacteria; phylum Bacteroidota; class Bacteroidia; order Flavobacteriales_D; family Sanyastnellaceae; genus JAIBBG01. The sequence goes on from CAMBPD010000020.1 coordinate 4,673, forward strand.
TACAACTGCATGTCGACACCGAGCGGTTTGGAAGAGTGGTTTGCTCCTCAGGTTCACATTCGAGGGGATGTGTTTACGTTTATGTGGGAAGGCGAAGAACGCAAAGCTCAACTGGTGGCAAAGAAAAAAGAACTAATGGTGCGCTACCAATGGCTTGACGAAACTGATAATGAAACCAACTTCTTCGAATTAAAAATAAAGATTGATGAGATGACCGGCGAGTTGGCTATGATCGTCTCTGATTTTGCTGAAGATGGCGAGGAGGACGATCAGCGAATGCTATGGGATGAGGCCGTTCACGAGTTGAAGCGTCATATTGGCGGTTAATTTGAAAAAGTCAAACCCTCTAAACGCACGATTTCTATTCCACTCGTGATGATTATGTGGAGCACACATCACTCAATTTCGCAACAAAGTTTCATGGCTTAGTTTTTTTTACCACTTTGTATAGTACGCCGTAGTCAATTGCATGTAGGCATCTGAAGGTTCACCCGGACCTTTTTGGATTCGGATTGAGTCTCTTTCAGGCGGGTCAGTCCTATGGAAAGAAAACTCCACCATCACTCTAGCGGCTTCTCCATGGGCAGAGGTGTACACATCACAAATGCGCGCGGGCGCTAGACTCACCGAGGCAGCATCTACTACCCACCGTTCCAGTTCGCTCTTCGGAAATATCAGAGCCACAACGCCATCTTGTTTCAGCATTGTTCTCGCATGCTTCATAAAAGCATCAGAGGGGAGGAAGTCATCATGCCGAGCCGCGTTGCGACTTGGATCGGCAGCGCGCAAGGAGTGGGTGAAATAGGGTGGGTTTGAGATAATCAGGTCAAACTTTTCACTAGTGGTAATCTTTAAGAAATCGCCTAAGTGAATTTTCAATCGATCACTCCACGGTGACCTAAGGAAGTTCTCGCGTGCGTCTTCTGCACTTCCTGAGTCAATTTCGACTGCGTCGACTAGAGCGAACGGGCAGCGCTGTGCGCAGATAAGAGCTATCAGACCCGTGCCCGTTCCAACATCAAGAATATGAGTTGGCTTATCCATACGAGCCCACGCCGCGAGCAACACAGCATCGGTACCAACACGCATAGCACTGCGCGATTGCACGATATCAAACTGCTTGAAGTGAAAGGGTTTTGCCGGGGGAGGCATGACGTTAATTAAGGTTGTACGAACATACTCAAAGTTTGCGACACCACCTTTATGAATGGCTTAGGAATTCGATTTTCGTTCGTTCCACGTGCTGAAGCCACTTGGCTGCAATAGCCTATCGAGAGGCAGCTCACGCAGCGGCTCAACAGATCGCAAACTCCTCCTACATTCGTCGGGGAGCCTTTGATAGAGGCCAGTACCTTCGGTTTTCCAGGCCAGCATTTCATCGCTCACTTGTTTCACCACTTTGGCTGGGTTACCCACGACGACACTTCTTGAGGGAACGACCGTATCAGCTGCAACGAATGCAAGCGCACCAACGATTGATTCCTCTCCCACATGCACACGATCCATCACCACGGCATTCATACCGATCAAAGAATTGCGACCAATGGTTGCACCGTGAATAATGGCACCATGACCAATATGCGCGCCCTCGTGAAGAATTACCGTAACACCGGGAAACATGTGTACTGTGCAGTTTTCTTGCACGTTGCACCCATCCTCAATTATTATTTGACCCCAATCGCCTCGTATAGCTGCACCCGGACCTATGTATACGTTTTTTCCAATAATGACATTGCCTGTAACTGTCGCATTTGGATGCACAAAAGCTGTTTCATGCACCACAGGGATAAATCCATCAAATTCAAAAATATTTGCCATCGTTGTCTTTATGCTCGTTCAAGAATTACCGCATACCCCTGCCCTACACCTATGCACATTGTGCAAAGTGCATAACGTTTTTTGGTGATCTGGAGCTGAAGCGCTGCCGACAACAATAAACGGGCACCACTCATGCCAAGCGGATGACCGAGAGCAATGGCACCACCATTTGGATTTATTCGTTCATCGTTATCCTCCAGGCCTAACTGTCTGCTGCAGGCCAGCACTTGAGCCGCAAATGCTTCATTCAACTCAATTACATCCATTTGATCGAGGGTTAGCCCTGCACGTTTCAGTGCTAAACGAGTGGCCTCCACCGGCCCGATTCCCATGATTCGGGGTTCTGTTCCTGTCACAGCAGAAGCAACTATGCGAGCCCGAGGTTGCAAGTTATGATTCTTCAACCCCCATTCAGAGGCTATTAGCATTGCAGCAGCGCCATCATTCAATCCGGAAGCGTTGCCAGCCGTTACCGTCCCCGCTGGTCGAAAGGCCGGCTTCAGCCTTGCCAAGGCATCCACACTTGTGTGTGGCTTTACGAATTCATCAGAGGCAAACAATACATCGTCTCCTTTTTTCTGCGGTATGGATACAGGAGCTATTTCGATTGCCAGACGCTCATGTGATTTCGCGGCTTTTTGCTGAGACCAAGCCGCAAAACGATCTTGGTCATCTCGCTCTATTGCATATAGTTCGGCCAAATTCTCTGCCGTCTCACCCATAGCATCCACTCCATACATTTGGCTCATCTTGGGGTTAACAAATCGCCATCCAAAACTACTATCAAACATTTGTGCATCGCGACCAAATGCAGTCGATGTCTTGGAAATTACCCATGGGGCTCGTGTCATCTGCTCAACACCCCCAGCAATAAATACCTCACCTTCACCTGCGTGAGCCGCTCTGGCTGCGTTTACAGCAGCAGCCATTCCCGATGCGCACAATCTGTTCACTGTCTCTCCTGGGACACTCGCCGAAATACCAGCCAGCAACGATGCCATTCGCGCAACATTTCTATTATCCTCTCCGGCTTGGTTTGCGCAGCCCATAAGAACATCAGCTATCGCCATTGGGTCTAAAGCAGCGTTACGCATCAATAGCTGCCGCATCACGTGAGCTGCCATATCGTCGGCACGCACCGATGATAGGCTTCCACCAAAACTTGCTATGGGTGTGCGCACACCGTCGACTATATAGGCATTCATGCTAAAAAATCTTTTGACAAAGATGGCAGTCAAATATCAATTCCGAACCTCGTGCTGCATATTTTGAAACTCAACCTCTATTCGAAATCCATGGGAATTAGTATAATGTACCTTACCCTTTAGCTGCCGGGCAAACAAGTCTATCAATTTAAATCCGAAAGTTTTACCCTTCACGATTTCAATACCCTCCGGAAGCCCAACACCATTATCGGCTACTACAAGCTTAATGGTAACGTCCGTCTCTCGTTTGAGAGAAAGCTGGAGTTTTGGAAATTCTGTATAGGGAAACGCGTGCATGAATGCATTACTCACCAATTCATTTATCAATAGGGCAATAGGCACCGCAACCTTGTTGTCGACATAAATATTATCGACACTCAACTCCACAATATCTCGACTACCCGGCAGAAAGGACTGCTGTAACGAGGAAAGAAGGGATGATATGTACTCATTCAGATTGATTTGATTGAACACCTCAGACCTATATAACTTGTCGTAGATAAGCGCCAATGCGCTAATGCGATTCCGTATTTCGTTGAAGTATTTTTTAACTAGCGCATCCTTTTCGTGCACGCTATTAATTTCCAATAAGGCAACAATCAATGTTAGATTATTCTTTACACCATGATGTATTTCCCCCAGCAACAACTCTTTTTCCCGAAGCGATCGCCCCAATACTAATTCTTGCTGTTTCAACTTTGTTACATCAACGCCATAGCCCAGCATAAATGAAAAATCACCTAGACTATTCAACACAGGGACAAACCTTCGCGAAATGTACTTGAACGACCCATCTTCAGATTCAGAACTATCTTCAAATTCGATAATTTCCTTAGAATCTCTTACTTTTTCAAACACCTCTCTACGTGCTTTCGCCTTAGATGCATCTATGCCACGCAGCAAGCAGTAATCGAAATCATCCCGTCCTATAAGATAATCGCGTACCTCCTCATTTTTTACGGCTTTGGAATTGATGTAAAGGTATTTATGGTCGTAATTAAAGATAGCAATATCGACGGGTAAGTTATTCAAAATAGCCTCATAGAACTTCTTTTGGTCATCCACCCGATTGTTGACATTCACCCATTGAGTATTCTCCTTGACCACCCCTGAAATGGTTACGATTTGGGCTTGATTATCGAATGTAATGTGTGCTTCGAAATCGAAATATCGTGCTTGATTGTGGAGCTTAAGATTTTCCAGTTTCACCACATTTTTTACCTCATTTGCCTTGCGCAACGCATGGAGAATCTCTAGTGGGTTATCAAACATGCGTAAAATGGCGGAAGCTCTTTGCTCCCTTCTTTCCAACCCAATTAATTGGTACAAATTATCAGAGAACTCACCCACACGCATTCCTGCATACCAAGTAAAGCTTCCAAGGTTTGCAATGACTTCCGCTCGGTGGAGGTTATAGATCAGTTTCTCCACCTTTTGACGATCCGCATTTATCTGGCTGTCGCGATCAGAGAGCACTTTTTGAAGCATAGCATTGGACTCGACAAGCTGAAGCACCTTTCTTCTTAGAAGAAGCTTGATACGCAGATAATTATCGTCAAAAACACGGTAGGCGCGATTCACCGATTGCAGAAACGACATCGGCAGGTGATCTTCCGGATGCCCCTGCAACTGCCGTCGCAATAACCAATGTTTTTCATGTTCGCCCCTAGCCATCCAATTGCATTTAAGTGTTCATTTCCAACAATAGGTTATTCAAATGAGATTTCAATTCGAACGAATTCCAGGGTTTTGTGAAGTATCGATCAGGCGCAATTGAAGCGTTCGAAACAAGGTTAATGTCCTTTTGGTGTTGCCCTGTGAGCAGCACTGTCGCGCATAGTGGGTAGTGCGTTTTTACCTTCTCGATAATGTCTAATCCAGTTGAGTCATCTAGAAAATAATCGGTAACAAGCACCTTAACTATTTTATGTTGAGAAACCAAAAGCTCTAACAATTCATCGACCTCGCCTCCCGAAGTTGCCAATTCCACATCGCAAACAGCCCCTACCGCATCTGTAATTTGATAGCGAAGGAGTTCCAATATTGTCAGGTCGTCATCAACGACAATTACTACATTTTTCAACATTCTATTTTGGTGATTAGACTTAAAAAATAATTAGCTAGTATAGGGTGTTTGTGAGATTTCTAAAACTGCTATAAATCATGAAACTATTAGCTGCGTTTATCGGACAACAACTTCGTCACCTGTTGAACTACATCTCCTAGGTTAGCGCTGTGCATTGCCTCCTCGCGATCGATATTGAATGCTTCCAATACGCCTAGGAGTTGGTTGAGTCCTTGTTGTTGTCTAGCGAGCAAATTCTTGATCTGTCGAAGTTCGGTGCAATCTTGGGCATAAAACCTAACACTATCTTCATTGGGCACTCGAAAAGCTTCAGCAATATAAAAGTGGTCCAAGCTTTCAAACTCCACACGCAACTTTAAGCTGCCTGCCACTAGTTCATGAGAGACTGAAAGCATTGAAAGCAAGTCGAGGTAAGGCAAGGTAAGCATTTCGCCAAACGCCGACTTTGCGGCCTGATTCGAAAAGCATATAAACTTCCGAATAAAATCAATTTCGAAAACAGGATTTGGATTTTGCTCTGGGAAATTAGAAAGTCGGATGACGCGTTCATTTCGTTCGGCCAGTTTATTTTCAAGCGACATTTTTGTCCGAAGCAATTCCGCTTGTATGCGCTCAAGTTCTTTCATTCGAAACTGCATTACTTCATTCGCTCGTTGCAACTCATCAAGGTTTTGAATCGTGGTTGTTTGCAGAAAAACAAAATCTGTTATATAGTCATGTGAAGGAAAGTCATTCGCTGTGAGATGATAGTCGACCATAGCGTGATTGGAATTGATTACAGGGGCAGACAAGACCAAAAACATATCGTCTTGTAATTGTTGAATCGAGCATTTATACCGCTGATTGAGCTCCAAGGAATGGTAAAACTTCAACTTTTGTTTTGCGCCAAACTTGGGTCTCCAGTCTTCCGTGGCCGCAACACCATTCCATATAAAATGCTGTTCGAATCGATCACCCACGCGCAACTGAGGCACCGACTTTGTGTAAATAGAACCCTTTTCCAGCACACGCATTTTCTCATCCAAAATTAAAAATCCGGGACAACTCAACTCGACAGAGCTCCATAATCGATTGAGCTTTTCTTGGTGCCTTGTATCGCATTGCCACCGATGAATAATAGAGGAACACTGCGCTGCAATCGATTTTTGATAAGCACCTACAACATCATCGGGTGTTCCTGTTGTGAAGAAAGCGTATAAAAAACCAATGGTGAGTCCGCTCTCCTCATGAATTGGTTCTGCTACCAAGCAGGTAGACCGGGAGAAAACTCCCTCGGTGAGTTCAACAAGCCAATGAGGAATCTCAGAACCAACCGAACGAAAGCCTTCCTGCAAAGCAAAGCACAACTGCCAATCATCATCGCTTAGCGTTACGTTTAACTCAAGCACTTGCTGCTGCCTAACACGAATAATTCCTTTATCTTGAAAAAGATCGATACAGCACAACGTCGATTGAGCTTGCGACGAAAATTCCGAAAGTAGTTGTTGCAAACTCACCCATTCGAAGTTCGTCGCGCCCATCAGTTGTTCAGCAAGAGATGACTTTTGAAAATGCATCATTTTTTACTCTTTGGCATTAGAAAACCTTTGAAAAATGGCCTAATCACTCAGGCAAACGCTATTGCTTATGCGCTTACATTTGACGGCACCAGCCCCAGCATAAGCATATCATCTGTTTGGACATTCATTCCTTGCCATCTGCGCAAAAGCAGGTTCACCTCACGCTCTCTATTTGCTGGAGGCTCGGTGGATACCGAATGTATGACATTCAACAACCCTTTTGTAGATAGCTTTTTCGATAGTGGACCGCCAAACTGATCGGTCACGCCATCGCTGTAGAAGAAGAACTGATCATTTGGGAGATAGTTAACCTCGAGAATTTGGATATCCTCATCGTACATTGATGTGCCCAGTGATTTACCCTTGAATTTGTGATAAACCAATTGGCGGTCATTGGACTTCCACTGCAGAAATCCCATTTTGAAACCAGTGATCTGCATGGTCTGAGTCGCTACATCCAATTTAAAAATGATCATGTCCAAGCTATCATTCACCCCATCCGAACTATTCATTTTAGCGAGGTTATTTATGAGCGAAGCATTGAGTTCGTGCACAATTTCTGTCAACACTTGAGTGCGTTGAATGATGTTGGAAATGATTTCATGACAAAGCACTGAAAGCAAAGCAGCGGGTATTCCATGGCCTGTGCAGTCGCCAATGCCACCTACAACGACACCGTTTTCTGGGAAGTGCCTGAGAAAAGGAAAGTCTCCCCCGATGATATGCATTGGTCGGTTGATGTGGACAACATGTTGAAATAGCTCTTCAAAATCTTTTCGTTGCGGGAAGATTGCCTTTTGAATTTTTTCAGCATAAATGATTGAACTAGTCAAGTCATTGAGTGAGTCGATAACATTTTCTAGCTCACTTTGGGAAACGGGCTTCGAAATAAAACCAGCCATGCTGGTCTCCATTGCCCTGCGGAAATTCGAATCTTCAGTGTTGCCCGTAATGTATACAACTGGCACCGGCTTCAATTCTTGGATGCGCTTTGTGACTTCAATACCATCCATTGCATCTTCCAAACGAATATCCATCAACACTAAATCGGCAGAGCTATTCTGGAAGTAGTGTATGGCATCGTCACCATTTGTGAAACAAGCAACAACCTCGTGCCCCAAGTCCTCTACATATTGTTTGTGAAGCTCTTGAATAATAAGATGATCTTCCACAATTACTATTTTCTTCTTCCGAATCATTTCATCTGTTAGTCGAGCGAAGTTAACTTGATTGCGACAATTTCTGACGACAGCATGGAATTCGAAACTTAAATCATATATCCTAGGCCTAACGTATGTTTGCGTAATGAAATCACCAGATTCCCGTCCGCTTATTTTAGTCACAAACGACGATGGGGTTTACTCAAAAGGGATACTTGCCCTTACCGAGGCCGTGATGCCTTTTGGAGACGTGGTTGTAGTTGCTCCAGACAAGCCTCAATCGGGAATGGGTCATGCGGTCACAATCAACAACCTTCTCCGTTTGCAACCTCTCAAATACGATTTACATGTCGAGGCTGCGTTTTCGTGCAGTGGCACACCTGTCGACTGTGTGAAGTTGGCTATTTACCGGGTAATGCACCGAAAGCCTGATTTGGTTGTTTCAGGTATTAACCATGGCTCGAACTCGAGCATCAATGTACTGTATAGTGGCACCATGTCGGCCGCTATGGAAGGAGCCGTTGAGGGCATTCCTTCCATTGGGTTTTCATTGCTTGACCACAGTTCAGACGCAGATTTCGGCGCCTCACAAGAAATTGTTTCCAGACTAGTCTCGCAAGCGTTAGAGCAGGGTATGCCGGCCGACACGTGTCTGAATGTGAACATACCGAAAGGACCATCATCAAGTATTTCGGGCATACGAATTTGCAGACAAGCAAGAGGCAATTGGGAAGATAACTTCGATGTTCGCCAAGACCCATTTGGAAAACCTTATTATTGGCTCACAGGAGAGTTCAAGCTGCAAGATGAAGGAATGGATACCGATGAAGTGGCGTTGGCCAGCAATTTTGTTTCTGTCGTACCCGTTCAATTCGACCTCACGGCATACCGAGCGATGGAGCAACTCAAAAACTGGAAACTATGAAGCACAATCCACTGAATCATGTTGGCTATGGCATAGTGGGTGGCCTTGTCGCTGCGGTGATAGGCTTTTGTGTTTTTGGGTTGGGGTTTTCGCTGTACAACGAAATCTTTTTCAGTGAGTTTGTAAAAGATATTTTTCTGGGTTCTGCTCTTCAAGATTTTCAGAGTAGGATTATTTCATTTTCTATGTTGGCCGATGTTGTTCTTTTTTTTCTGCTCATCCGACGTGGTTATGAGGAATTTTGCAAAGGAATAATAATCGTATTGGTAATCTCAGTTGCCATTATTGCTTGGCTTTATTAACACCACAACCCAACCGTGAAGCTCTACATCATAGCAGGCGAAGCATCGGGCGATTTGCACGGCAGCAATCTTCTGAAGGCAATGCGAGAGCAGCATGCCTCGCTTGAAGTGCGGGCTTGGGGAGGCGATCTCATGCAAGCGCAGGGGGCTGAATTAGTTAAGCACTATCGCGAGCTTGCTTTCATGGGGTTCTATGAGGTGCTCGTTAACCTTCGTACAATCCTGAGAAACATACACTTTTGCAAAAAGGACATCCTCACATTTTGTCCTGATGCACTTGTTCTGATCGATTACCCCGGGTTCAACTTGCGCATTGCTAAATGGGCTCATACGCACGGCATACCGGTGTTGTACTATATAGCACCTCAAGTATGGGCTTGGAAAGAAAACCGAATTGAGGCTATGCGGAAACACATACATCATCTGTTTGTGGTATTGCCGTTCGAAAAGCAATACTTCGAAGAACGCCACATGCCCGTCAGCTTTTATGGCCACCCTTTACTCGACCAAATAAGCCAAAGCTCCGAGACGAGGGAGGTATTTCGCAGAGAAAACAACTTGAATGAAAAGCCTATAATTGCTTTGCTTCCAGGCAGTCGAAAGCAAGAAATTCTTTCGATGTTACCTGTGATGCTTGAGATGTGTAGTCGCTTCCCGAACCACCAATTCGTTATAGCAGGCGCACCGTCGCAACCGAAGTCATTTTACACAGAGATCATTGGGTCGTCTGCAGCAACCCTGCTCTGTGGCCAGACCTCCGAAATTCTGCGTCATGCAGAAGTTGGTCTCATAACGAGTGGCACTGCAACTCTCGAGGCGGGCATCTACCGTTTGCCGCAAGTAGTCTGCTACAAGGGCTCTGTAATTTCTTATGCCATTGCCAAACGCTTGGTAAAAATCAAGTATATCTCCTTGGTCAATCTCGTCTTGAATCGCAAGGCGGTAACCGAACTCATACAGCATGAATTCACCTCCGACAGGCTTGAAGCGGAACTTGAAAGCATTCTTAACAACCCAAAAAAGCAAGCGGAAATCAAGCAGGATTATGCTGAACTCCACGAGAGTTTGGGAGGATCGGGGGCATCTGCGCAAACTGCCCATGCCATGTTGAAAATTATCGAATCGTTCTAATTCAACCACCCCATTCGACCCATAATTTGCACAACATGAAGGGGTGGATGATTCTGTTTGTCTTAGTTGCAACGCACTTAATTGCATGGGCCGATCCTATTCTCGTTGGACTTCATTGCCAATCGAACTATCTGCGCTGCGGTATTACCCCTTCAGTTGGTAGCTATCAGGTATTTGGAGATGGCAATTTAGTATTCACAATTTCACCCGGGCACACCGCAGACATAACCGCAATTGCGGGTAAGGTCAATATTTTCTATTCGGGTAAAAACCATACAGGCTTCAAAAAAATCACCTGGAAAACGGAGACCCAATCTGAGTTCAAAGCACAACCGGCAGGACAAAAGGCAAGCAATCGCCTTTACAAGGGAGAGCTCATCGCATTTAGTATCAATGGGCACTTACAGCTGGTGAACCGGATTGATCTCGAAGACTATGTTGCCGGTGTTATTGAGGCAGAAAGTGGAGCAGGCAATGCACTGGAGTATTACAAGGTGCAAGCGGTCATCAGCCGCAGTTATGCACTCAATAATCGTGTGCGTCACGTCGATTCGGGTTTTGAGATTTGTGACGGCACCCATTGCCAAGTCTATCATGGAAAGCCACGAAAGGAACCACTGGCAGAGAAAGCTGTGATTGCAACAGAAGATATTGTGATTGTTGACCACGAAATAAATCTTATCACTGCAGCCTTTCACAGCAACTGCGGAGGTAATACGGTAAATGCAGAAGTTGCATGGTCCAAACCGGTATCCTACCTCATCGGTCGTTGCGACACGTTTTGCGTAAACATGCCACACAGCCATTGGGAAAAATCTATCAGCACCGAAAAATGGAACGCTTACCTGAAACAAAAGCGCTCCAGCTCAGACATGGCATCACTAAGCGACGGCGGTATACTTGGGGAGTGCAACCCCATGTATTGCCACGACACCTCACTGCACATTCCACGAAGGGCGATGCGCACCGACCTTAAGTTACGTTCGACCCAATTTCAAATAGAAGCAACACCCACAGAAATCGTCTTCAAAGGCAGGGGTTTTGGTCATGGCGTTGGCCTTTGCCAAGAGGGAGCTATGCGCATGTCGCAACTTGGATACACCTACAAAGACATCATTCACTTCTACTACACAGATGTACATCTGATCCAGCGCAGAATGCTGTGGTTCTTCAAAGACTAATCATTAACACACTTTTGGATTGGTTTAACACCTCAATAGGTGCAGTCGAAATTATTTTCGCACTTCGATTTGAACTTTCCGATGATCACAAACACGAACATTCTCGCTTGCTTTTTTCTTCTTAGTGTAGGAGGCGCACTGGCGCAGCAAAAAGCTCAAATTCACATCACCAAAACGGTGAATGGCATTGAATCACACGAAACACGTGAAGTTGTTTTGGGTGAAGGGCAGCAACTTGAAGACATTCTCCAAGACATAAATGAGCAAGGCCGCATGGATCCTAGTGTACTGAACCAGCACATTGAAATCAGCATCTACTCGACCGACGAACAAACACATTCACCGCAAGCCCCTCAGGTGCGCTCTCGTGCAAATGATCTTACCTGGAATCGTTTGCAACAGCGCAGGCCCATGCTTGGGGTTGTGCTCCGCGACAATCCGCAAATAAATGAGGCAAGTGGAAACACAAAGCAAGTCGTTATCACCGAGGTCATATCCAACACGCCTGCCGAACGAGCAGGGTTGCACAACGGTGACATCATACTGAGCATAAACACTGACCCGGTGCTGAATGCACAGCAGGTATTTGACCACGTAAAAAAGTTAGAACCCCGAGGTGGTGAGCTCAAAATGATTGTTAAACGAAACAAGCGCAAAAAGAAAATCATTGCCACGATTCCAGGAAAGCCAATTCATACCTGGGGCTCAGAAGATTTCGCGTTGGAAAATGATCCGAACCAACGATTCAAACTCGGCGGTGGGGACTCAATCCTCTTCCTTCAGCCTTTCGATTTAGGTCAGGAAGGGTTTACGCAAATTGAAACAGCCTACCTTGGTGTCACGCCATCTAATACAACGACAACTGCAGGTGTTTCCATTCAGGTAGAAGACAAGACACCCGCATCCGAAATGGGGTTGATCGATGGCGATATAATTTTGGAGATCAACGGAATAGTGATCGGTGATTTCGCCGCACTCTCCGCTGAGGTTAGAAAGTGCAGCCCGGGAAGTACCGTTGAACTTCTCATCAATCGAGACCATAAGGAGAAGCGAATCAGCGGAACGCTGGGAAAACGATCGTTGAATGCAGCCAATGATTTTCAGATTTTCCAGGACTATAAAGGCATGGACGATGAAGGTAATTTTTTCTTCGATTTCGAATTCAACATGGACGCTGATGATCTGGAACAGCAAATGGAAGAACTCTTCAAGAATCTTGGAGGCAACCCGTCCATAGAAGGGTACAAAATCCCAGAAACAGGTGCATCATCCTATTTATTTCGATTGGAAGACGTAGGAAGCCAATTACCGGATACGCTTTCAACTGCAGGTAAGTCTCTTGTGTTCGATCAGCTTTCGTTTGTTCCGCGGATCGCTGAGGGAAATATCGAGGTACACTTCGCGCTGCCTGGAGCATCTGCTGTGATCGTGCAACTGACAGACCATGAGGGAAACACTTTGATGTACGATGAAACTCCGCTCGTTAAAGGAAACTATCAGCGCACACTCGCTTTTTCGGCCTATCCAGCAGGCGACTATTTCATTCATATAGAGCAGGCCGGTGGTTTGTATGTAAAAAAAATCGTGAAGTACAAACCGTAGACTTTATACTTCCCACGGGCGACCTGTTCGAAATACAGTGCCCTTAAAAAATGCTATCACCTTGCCTTCTTGGTTAACCACGTTCACATGGTATAAACCTGTGCCCTTTGTGAGGCTTTTCTCCTCTACATGTGTGGTTAGCACATCGCCCTCTCTTGCAGGCGCAACATGAGAAATCGCTGTTTCGATAGACACCGATTGGATGCCGTGCGCATTACTTGCAAAAGCCAAGGCACTGTCTGCTAGGCTATACGAAATACCTCCATGCGCTATGGAGAATCCATTCAACATCTCTTTGCGCACGACCATGCGCAACGTAGAAACACCAGGGCCATCTTGAATTCTTTCGATGCCAAGCCATTGTGACATGGGGTCGCTGTTGAACATGCGGTCAACAATTCTACTCGCTAAATCCGGTTCACTCATTCAGGTGCTTCTTTGTGATGCGAAAGAAAAGAATATTTTGAATGAATAGAGCGCAAGGCAAGAGCTATTTTTGAGCATGCGACTAACGGGCATAATGCTGACTATCTTTCTTTTGGGCCTCACCAACCTAGTCGCTCAGCAGACTAGTGAAGACGATTATGCCCAATCCACGCCCCACAACAATACTCCGAAGGCAAAGATTCCCTTTCGCGATCGACTTGTTTTCGGCGGCAACGTTGGCGGGTATTTTGGCAACCCTACCTACTTGCAGGTAAACCCAATGATTGGCTACCGCACAACACCTTGGTGGGTAAATGGAGTGGGGTTTAATTACACCTATGTATCTGCCGGCGGCTATGCGGAAAACATGTATGGTTCTAGTCTCTGGACGCGGGCGTATGTTGTCAAAACGGGTATTCTTCACAGCGAATTCGAAGTGCTTCGCAGAGAGGCATCCGATCAGTTTGGAAACACAGCCGCGGTCACTGTTCCTGTTTGGCTTGTTGGGGCGGGCTACACCAGCGGGGGGCGCATTGGCTTTAACGCCATGGTGTTGTATGACCTCATTCAAGACCCCAACTCACCCTACAGCAACCCTATATTTCGAGTGGGTGGGTTATTCGGTTTTTAAGGAGTAATTGTGCTATCGGTAACCATCGTTTGAACATCGGGCAGAGTCTCTTGCATGTTGGGTGTGCCTTCGCCCTGCCCATCTGTTTCTGAAGGCTCAGCTATCGGTTCCACCTCTTCCTCTCTTGCGGGAACATCCTCTTCTGGCAGTTCATTTAATTTCTCTTCCACAGCCCGCTCTCGTGCATCTCGTTCTTCCTTGGGCATTTCTCCGCCATAACGTTTGAAATAGTCGTCACCAATGAGTCTCATCAATCGTGCGATCTGGGCTTGTCGCTTCTTCATGTAGGGGCCAGGCTTGGCAACGCTGTACTTCTTGGGGTTTGGCAAGCATGATGCGATTAGTGCCGCCTGCTCGCGCGACAACTGCGCAGCAGAAATACCAAAATAATCTTTTGCTGCAGCGCCCACTCCAAATTTACACGGACCCATTTCAATCACGTTTAGATACACCTCCATGATGCGTTCTTTTCCCCAAATCCATTCGATTAGGTAAGTGAAATAAACCTCAAATCCTTTTCGTATCCATTTGCTTATTTTGGATTGGCCAGGCCACAAAAAAACATTCTTGGCGGTTTGCTGGGTAATTGTACTCGCACCTCTGTACTTGCCTTTGCGCTTGCCTTCCGTCTCGTTGTATTTGCGTGCTTTTTCTACTGCACCCCAATCAATCCCTCCATGCTTCATGAAGTTATTGTCTTCGCTGGCCACAACAGCCAACTTCATGTGCGACGAAATGTTGTCGCCATCCACCCACTCCTTGCGAAAGGATGAGCCCTGCGGACAATCCGCTGTGAGATGAAGAAAGGTTGTTGGAGGATTCACCCATTTCAACGCACACACCCACAACAGGGTGAAGCCGAAAAAAGCAAGAACAGAAACGCCAATAATCCTCCAAACCCTGCGCCATCTCACTTTCGAGGAAGTTGTTGCTCCCATACTAGTTGAGCCCAAGTTTAGCGCGCAGGTCGGCTGGCACAGCGTCCTTGTGAACTACAATTCCAACGGTTTTCATCAGGTAGTAATTTTTTGACACGTGCAAATAGCCGTTGAACGTATTTGTGCTTCCCCAAGAGTTTTTTGTAATGTAATAGCCGGTTCCATTTTGATCTACCGACTTTCCGGTGATGTGCATCAAGTGATCGTCAGTCGTTTCAAAACGGTCGAACGCCTCTTGCCGCTTTTCTTGAGTCGTCGTTTGCTCTGCGTGTATAGTTGTAAACCACTCGTCTTTCTTTGGCATAGTTGCAGGAAGAACAGCCACTCCTTGCGAATATGAAAAGCCCTTCTCACTCACATCCGCATCCCAAGCAATAGTGTGGCCATTATCGAGTGCATACTCCGTTATGCGTTCAAGATCTTGCAAGGGCACGTTGTAGAAACTTCCCTTCGACCAATTATCAGGAACTTCAAGAACAAAAGAAGAATAGAATGGATGGTGTGTAAACGAGGTTATGCTGATGTAATCTGAAGCTACAATTTTCAGTTCATCGCGGTATTTCGCAGGTGTGTATTTCTTGCCATTCAGCTCAAAACTGGCAGGTGATACACCCAGTTCAGCGTCGAGAATAGCTTCAACCGACAATTTCCAATCAGACCCTTCCTCGTTTAGTTTTTTGTCGAGCACAGTCTTTACGGTCGACTCAAGCAGTGCGTCGAGACCTCCGTGATTATGCTCATTGGTTCCCGCTTTCAACCCGGGGTAGGCCGTTTCTGGCACAATTCCATATTCAGCAATCACTCGCAGCACATCGTGGCTTAAGCCACCTGGCCCGAACTGTTGCTTGCCTTGATAGCGCACAAAGGCATCACACTTCATGGGGTACGTTGCGCGAACGTTGAACATTTCAGAAAGATCCACATACTTACCGCCCTTTCGGAGCACCTCTGCTTCGATAAATGAAACCGTTGCAAAACTCCAGCAAGTACCCGTTTGACACTGGTTCTCGATTGTGCCTGCGACATTCTCTTTCACCGTTTTAAACGTGTAAGGCCCGCTAGCACCATTGCTCTGTGCTGTGGCCATTAAGGAATGAAGAAATAGGGCTGTCGCCGTCAGGTAACACAGTGTTTTCATGCTAAAATGTTTACGGCAATGATAGCAAGGAAACGTGTCGCTATCAACCCTTCGATGTTCAAAGGCACTCCAAATGAGGACGACACCACTTCGAGCAATGGGTGAAATTGCAATTACTCAAAATGTACACAATGAAAAAGAGAGTTGCCATTGTATGTGGTGGTTTCAGCGGAGAATCGGTAGTAAGTATGCGCAGCGCACAAATGATCATGGACAACATAGACCGCGACCTCTACGATCCAGTGAAGGTAGTTATCACGGAAAATGAATGGTATGCTGAATCAACGCAGGGAAATATTGCGGTTAATCGAAGCGACTTCAGCGTGGAGCTCAATGGTGAGAATCACACCTTCGATGGCGTGTTTATGATCATTCACGGTACACCCGGAGAAAACGGCATCCTACAGGGATATTTCGAGTTACTAGGACTTCCGACGACAACCGGCGACACGTTGAATATGGCGCTCACCTTCAATAAAAAAATGACCACACGAGTGTTGGAGACCTTTGGTTTTCATGTCGCACAAAGCATTACACTTAAGCGTTCGGAGACCATTGTAACACACAAGATAGTTGAGCGTTTGGGATTACCCTGTTTTGTGAAGCCCAATTGTGGGGGCAGCAGTATTGGCACATCACGGGTAAATGCTGAATCGGAGCTTACGCACGCGATTGAGAAAGCCATGTTGGTGGATGATCAAATCATCATTGAGCAATTCATAGAAGGCACAGAGGTTACCTGCGGAGTAATACAGTGGCAGGGAAAAATCATGGCTCTGCCGATAACAGAAATTGTTTCACAAACCGAGTTTTTCGATTACGAAGCGAAGTACAACGGTTACTCGGAGGAGATAACGCCCGCTCGCCTAAACGAAACAATTTACAAGCAGGTTCAGGCAAACTCTGAAGCCATCTTCACCTCCCTTGACTGCCGCGGCATGATTCGCGTTGACTACATTATCCGCGGGAACGACATCTTTGTAATTGAGGTAAATACGACACCCGGCTTCTCAGAGGCAAGCATTATTCCCCAGCAAGCCGCGGTGCACGGTATCGACAAAAAATCTCTTATCAGCGCGGTCATTTCAAGTTGCTTCTAAGCAACTACGGCATTAAGAAAGGCGTTTGGTCTTGATCGTTGGCAGCCTGATTTTTCTTTGCGTTGAGCTCGCGTCGCTGTTTTAGGTAGGTACGTAACAACAACGTTGTTGTAACTCCAATGAAACCGAAAACGATGTAACCCAAATAGTTTTCTATGGTCGGAAATTGTTTGCCTAGGAAGAAACCAATCAAACTGAGAGAAGAGATCCAAAGTGCGCCACCCAGCACATTGAAGAACATAAAGGTGGGTACAGGCACACGAATTACACCCGCGATGATGGGAGCGAATGTGCGGATGATGGGCAAGAAGCGACCCAACACCAATGTTTTCCCGCCGTGTTTTTCGTAGAACGATTGGGTTATATCGAGGTATTTCCGTTTAAACAAAATGGAGTCCTTTCGCTCGAACAACTTCGGGCCAACTCTTCTCCCGAACACATAGCCAAACAAACTACCTGCGACAGCTGCCAGAAACATGACCAGTGTGAGTGTGGTAATGTCGGTCGACAGCAATTCCGGCTTTGTTCCACAAATGAGACCCGCTAGAAAAATGAGTGAATCGCCCGGTAAAAAAAAGCCAACTACCAGTCCGTTTTCAGCAAAGATTACAAGTAACAAAAGGAATAAACCACCATGTTGAATGATAGATTCAGGGTTGGTCAACTCCTTCAGGAACTCCAGCACTTGCATTGGCGAAAGATAGAAAAAAACTCACACCTATCAAGTGTTACAAAATTAAGCTTCCGTCCAAACCCGAGTTCCCTCAGAACAATTAGCGCATATATCAATGTCGGCCCTTGATTTCATGAGAGCATTGCGAAAATTGCGGTAATCCGGTCCATTCCAAATCTCGCCTAGCCCATGCGTTGACAAATCGCCCAGCGCGTGTGTAGCATCCTTGTCGAAGCAACACGGCACCACACGTCCATTCCAAGTGACCACACAACCGCTCCACATGCGCCAACAATGGTTGTCGAGTGAGTGCTTTACGCGATAGGTCCCATCTTTAAGTCTTACATACCTGCTATACTTTTCGTTGTGCGGCAACAGAGGGTTTCCCTGCTCGTAGTTGTATACCTGTGCTGTTTTAAATCGCACCTCATCCACCCCCAACTCAGTGGCTAATGTCATAACATCGTTCATTTGATGTTCATTCGGGCCCACCACTAAAAATTGAAAAACCACATGGGGGGTTTGGGATTTGAGTTCTCTTTTTTGCTTCATCATGATACGAGTACCCTCGATAACCTTATCGAGTTTTCCGTGTATCCTGTACTGTTCGTATACCTCCTGGGTTATACCATCGATCGAGATAATTAGCTGGTCAAGTCCGGAGACAATTGTTTTCTTGGCTACCGCCTCTGTGATAAAATGACCATTGGTGCTTGTGCTTGTGAATATCCGCCTTTCGCTAGCATGCGCCACTAGTTGAAGAAACTCTGGATGGATAAAAGGTTCGCCTTGGAAGTAGAGATTGAGATGCATAAGATGACGCGACATACCGTCTACCCAACTCGTGAAATTACTCACGCTGATATTCCCAGTTTGTCGTGAGAACATTTTCAATCCGCTTGGACATTCAGGGCATCCCAAATTGCATGCTGTTGTGGGTTCGATACTCACAGCGATTGGCAACCCAGGGTGCGCACTATGCTTGAACCTGCGCGAAGTATAAAAGGAAACCCACACCTTGAGGGCATTCCACAGCCTATAGGCCGTAATAGTCTTTTTATATCGGCGCATCTCCGAGAAAACAGTTCGCATTGCAACAAAAGTAAATGGGATAGCACATATATATTTGACTCTTGTGAACTCATCTACACGAAGTCTTCTATTTTCAGTCTGTGCTCTACTCGCGCAAATGCCGCTCTTTGGTCAAACTGTGAGTAGTCAGATAATTGACCGGCGCACAGGCGAGGCGCTGCCGTTTGCGGCAATAATCGAACAGGGAACTGTGAATGGCGTCTACAGCGACATCGATGGACGGTTCGAGTTGAGTCTCATCGACTCACTGAATGCACTTGAAATTAACTTGGTCGGTTACGAGCCATTGCGAGTAAAAAATTACCGAGAGTTGGTCTCACCGATCGCTCTTACATCAGCCAAAAACATTCTTAGTGAAATCACTATTCGCCCGGGCTTAAATCCTGCAGAGCGCATCATACAACTTGCCATAGACAACAAGACAAAAAACAATCCCGAGGGCAACAATGCCTTCACCTACAACAGCTACAACAAGCTCATTTTCGGAGCTTCTATCGACTCCACTTTACTGAGTGATACGCTACCGTCAACCTTGGACACCAATACACGCGATGCCATTCAATTCTTCAAACAACAGTATTTGTTTATGATGGAAAGCATCACCGAACGTAAGCACTTACCACCCGGGCACAATGAAGAAAGGATCTTGGCCAACCGTGTTTCGGGGCTGAAAAACACGGAACTTTTCTTACTCGGCACCCAGTTGCAATCATTTTCTTTTTACGGGGATGCGGTTGAGTTGCTCGGTGTCAAATACATGAGCCCACTGGCCGACAACGCCGTAAACAAATACTACTTCGAGCTAATTGACACCAACTATATCGGCAACGATACAGTGTTCGCCATTTCGTTTCGTCCGCGTTCCAACAAGAACTTCCCATCCATGAACGGCCGTCTGTACATCAATACAAATGGATATGCCATTCAACAAGTAGTTGCGGCACCCATCCAAGAAGGGAAAATGCAATTCAAAATTCAGCAGCAATATGCTTACCTCTTCAACAAGCAATGGTTTCCGGTGCAATTGAACTCGAGCATTCTGTTCGATTCTACACTGTCTGCCGAAGGTTTTCCACTTACAGGAGAAGGCCGTTCCTATATCAAGAACATTCGTTTGGATGTGCCAATGAAAGCGTCCGATTTTACTCCCGTCACGTTGCAGATTTCACCCAACGCAGAGCAAGCAGCAGACACACTGTGGAACCAATACCGCGACCAGGATCTCACCGGAAAAGAAATTAAAACCTACCACGTTATTGACAGCCTCGGAAAAGAATTTCATCTCGACAGAAGACTGAAGG
>CAMBPD010000021.1 GCA_945869405.1 Chryseobacterium gleum
GGAGATACCAAATACGTGCGCGACGTGAATCTTGAAATTCGTAAGAAAATCAACAAGGAGTGGAGTGTGAATTTCGTGCATTATTACTTCGAGTTTAACACCAAGGTCACTCCGGTCACACAAGATTTCAAAGGGATTGTGTGCGCGAATATCGATGTGGTCGATATTCAGTATAAGTTCAAACCAAAGCAATCCATTCGCGCCGAGTTGCAATCACTCATTACAGCGCAGGACAAGGGCAACTGGGCAACAGCTTTGGTAGAGTATACCTTCTCGCCGCATTGGTCTTTTGCAGTAATGGATCAATACAATTACGGAAATTCTAACGCTGAAAAGCGTGTGCATTATCTCTATGGAAACATTGGCTATAGCAAAGGAGCAAGCCGCATCATGGTGGGATACGGAAAGCGTCGTGCGGGTATTTTTTGTATAGGCGGTGTGTGCCGTGCGGTGCCTGCATCGAACGGTATTGAAATTAATCTAACCTCCAGTTTCTAGTATATGAAGACGAATAGAACACTGACTTTTATTGCAGCGTGTTTCGCTGTTTCATTGTTAGCATCGTGCGACGAGGTAGAGCAACCTATTATAGAGTATGGGGTTTATCGCAGTGATCTTTATGGTCCCGCTCCGGCATTTGAACCATCGAGCAGTCCGGTGCAACATGTGCTGCTCGAAGACTTTACAGGGCATGATTGCGGCAACTGTCCCAACGGCCATTTGCGTGCAGCAGAACTTCTTGAAACATATGATGAGAGCATTGCGGTCGTAGCGATACATGCAGGCTCACTTGCTGCGCCGCTTCCTCCTGAATATCCGAATGACTGGCGAACTCCTGAGGGGCAGTATTATTTGCTTACTCAGGTTGGACAAGACATTATGCCAAAGGGTCGCATCAATCGCAGACCCGGAGCATCGACCATTTTTTCACCCTCCGCCTGGGCTGCACAAGTTGCAGAAGCAATTGCAGAGCAGCCCGCAGTGAATATGCAGGTGAAGGCAGATTTTCAACCAACCAACAACCACTGGAATGTGCACGTGTCTTCGGAGTGGTTTCAAAACGCAACGGGCAACTATAAGCTCGTTGTTATGCTTACCGAGTCGGGGATAGTGGCGCCTCAATTGTGGTATGGAAACGACCCCGAGTACATCGAAGAATATCACCACGAGCACATGCTCCGTGCCACAGGGACCGGTGCTACCGGTCTGACGGTGTTCACGAATCCTACTGCAGCCACCATCGATATTGAGAGCTATACGTTCGACTGGAACTCCGCATGGGTTGCGGATAGCTGTGAAGTCATTGCGTTCCTCACAGAGGGCGACAATGGACGTGTAGTGAACGTAGCCAAAACAAAACTGGTTCAATGATGAAGGTCCTCTGCTTATTCATGGCCCTCTGCCTGTCCATTGCATTGCCAGCTCAACAGGATGGCGCTTCGGCAAAGCGTAATTTTAAAGGGGGCGTTTTTGCCGGAGGAGTTACCTCTCAGATAAGTGGAGACGGTCTTGGTGGATGGGATAAGTTCGGTATGGCAGCCGGTGCATGGGTAACAGTGCCTTTTTCCGAAAGATCATCTGCGACCATGAGCATGCGATACATCAACAAGGGGAGTCGCACCAAACTCGATACGTTAAACTTCAATACGTTTGCCTATCATCTGAACTACATCGAAGTTCCTCTTTGGTTTTCGTACGCGCCATCGAAAAGAGAGCCAGACAGACTGGTCATAAATATTGGTCCGTATGCAGGTTTCTTATTGAACCAGAAAATCGTCTCCAATGGTTTCGATTATCAGATAACCCCACCATTTGAGAGAGTAGACATCGGTCTCGAATTGGGTGTTTCTTTTTGGATTACGCCAAAATTCAGCGTTAACCTGGTTTCCTCTTCTTCCGTGTTGCCAACGCGCCCAAATCCAGCACAAGTCAACCCCTTGAGCTACTACGAAAAGGGCAACTACAACCAGACGCTGCAGTTGCTTTTGGCGAAGGGTTTTTAGCGGTAGCCGAGCGAAGCCGAGGCTTATTCCTTTTTAAAATAGTTGAAGGAAGTTGCGCTTACCTGCGCTTTAAACGCGGCGTAGTCTTCATTGATAAACTTGTTGATTTCACTAATCGTTTTGTCAACGTTCATGCGGCAGTTGGCAATTAAGTCCACAGAGTTTTCACCGTTTTCATATTCGCTGATGCCATAGAGCCCAGCGTATAACTGCGATTGCAGGGTATGCGAATCGTCGTTGATTCCTTTCAGATTTTCTTGCCCGAAATAGCCCTCCTTAATAAGGAGTATTTTCTTGTCCATTGTATCCATGCGGGTATTCATCAACTTCTTCACGCTGTCATCGGCAAAGGTCAATGCCTCACGCACCAAGGCAATTGATTTTTCGGCTGCTCGTAGTTGTGCATAGGCCTTTTCGGATTGCGAGACGACCTCTGCCATTTCCTTCCAAAGGCGCTCATACTCATTGTGGTTGTTTTCGCTCCAATTTAGACCGGGTTGTAGCGTAACGTCTACTGCACTGCTGTCTTTGAATTCGTTGAACTGATAGATAATTTTGTATGTGCCTGGTTTCACTTGCGGGCCGTTCCCTTCCTCTTCTTGATCTTTTTTTGGATCTTCCTTCGATGGAAAGCGCACTCCTTTGGTTTCAAGATTCCAATAGACAACATTGTAACCGCTATCAGGCTCTGCCTTCAGGGTGCGAAGGGTGTCTCCGGTAATGGCAAGAATGTGAATGGTCACTTTGTCGTCTTTCGCTTTTTTATCTTTCGTGGTAGATGTTTCAGCGTCTTTGTTTTTTTCCTCGGGTTTCTTTTTTTCTTTCGATTTTTTGTCACTTTTGGCCGTCGTATCCTCTGCCTTTTTTACCTCCGGAGTGTACCAAAAACACAATGCTGCTCGCTTTGATTTATTGTCGCCTGCGAAGTATGTGCTTGCGGGGAAGCGCTCTCCGGCAGGTTGTTTCCAAGCACTTATGCAAGCGGTGGGTGATGGTAATGCGAAGAAGGGTTGTTCGAAATGAGAAGCGCCTCTGCGAGCATATTCACGCAAGGGTTGTATATCGTCGAGCACATAACAGGCGCGTCCGAATGTCCCAATGATAAGGTCATTTTCTCGTGGATGGATTTTCAGATCTTGTGTAGCAACGTTAGGAAAATTGTGAGTCCAGTGTTGCCAATTCACACCCATGTCGAACGACAAGTAGAGTCCGTGTTCAGTGCCAAGAAATACCAATAATGGTTCTTTCATGTCTTGAACTACGCTAAGACAATGGCCTTTGATTTGACTTGTATTTGCTTTGTTTATCCATGTCTTTCCGAAATCGGACGTGTAGTAGAGATAGGGTTTGCGATCACCCATGCGATAATGATTCACAACAACCCAGGCCTCTCCTGATTTCGCACCCAAACTGATCTGAGGAACCCAAGAGCCTTTGGGCAAACCGATGATGCCATTGCTCACGTTTGACCATGTTTTTCCGCCATCTCTTGTGAGCTGCACATGCCCGTCATCGGTGCCAACCCATAGTTCCTGAGGGTCGAGAGTGCTCGAGGTGATACACAGAATAGTGCAGTGATTCTCTGCATTTGTTACATCAGGAGTTATTCCACCCGTTTTATGTTGGTCCTTTAACTTAAGTGAATCATTGGTTGTGAGGTCAGGAGAAATAATTTCCCAGGTGAGACCATGATTTTTTGAATGATGCACATACTGCGATCCATAATACAAGCCATCCGCATTGAAATGATCACGCCCCAAAGCGGCATTCCAGTTGAAGCGCAGTTTCTTCCCCTCTGGGTGCACGGGTTTAATGAATAATGACTGACCGGTCTTGGAATCGATGTAGTGAAGTTCTCCACCTTGATACATGGCATACGCAAAACGAGAGTCACCCGGCTTAGGCATCACATCAAACCCATCACCAAAAAGCAATTCTTGCCAATCGGCCGATCGAATTCCACCACTGTGATAAACGTAACCCGCACCTTTCCAAGAACCATTGTCTTGCATTCCTCCATATATGGAATAGGGTTCCTCCATGTCCACATCGATGTGATAAAATTGACCCAAGGGCAGGTTGTTGACGAATGTCCAATTCCGCCCACCATCGCGACTGATGTTCAGGCCACCGTCGTTGCCCTCTATCATGAAGTTCGTATTGTTGGTGCTCCACCAAAACGCATGATGATCGGGATGGACGCCGTAATAGGGGAGCAGCGTTGTCCAGTTTTTTCCGCCATCAATACTTTCACTCACGGTGCTATGTAAATAAATGAGGTGATTTTCGTTGGAGGGGTCAACGTAAAGTTCATGGTAGTAGAAGGGGCGATCGCCAACGCCTTTCTCTGTGACTAGTTGCCAATGCAAGCCACCGTCGTTTGACCTGTAGAGGCCTGTTTTTTCGCACTCAATTAATGCATACACTACCTTGCTGTTGTTGGGGGCAAAGGCTAAACCTATACGTCCCCACTCGCCTTCCGGCAACCCGTGCTTATCGGTTAGTTTCGTCCAAGTATCTCCGCCGTCCAAAGTGATGTGAAGACCGCTCCCTTTGCCGCCTGAGTGAAAGTGGAAGGGTTTACGCTGATAATGATACATGGCTGCGAGCAATCGCTTGGGATTAGAAGGGTCCATGACCAAATCAGCGCATCCGGTTGTGTCATTTACGAAGAGGATTTTTTTCCAAGATGAACCGCCGTCAGTTGTTTTGAATACACCGCGTTCATTGTTTGGGGTCCAAGCACTTCCATGTGCACCAGCATAAACGATTTTAGAATCGCTGGGGTCTACCACTACACGATGAATGGTCCACGTGTCCTCGAGTCCCATTCGTTGCCAATGTTGGCCTGCATCTAGACTTCTGAAAATGCCTGCCCCGCTCGTTTGCGAGTTGCGTGGGTTGCCTTCTCCAGTGCCTGCCCAAAGTATGTCGTGGTTGGATGGGTCAATGGCTACTGCACCGATACTGAGCACCTCCTGATCGTCGAATATGGGGTCCCACTGCATGCCGCCGCTTTCACTTTTCCATAGGCCACCGCTTGCAGTGCCCACGTAGATAGTGTTTTCGTTCAAGGGGTCTACATCGATGGCCGTCACACGGCCGCTCATCACAGCCGGACCAATGCTTCGCATGTTCATGTTTTTGAATCCTGCATGTACTTGTTTTGCCTCGATTTGAGCGTCGCAGTGAAGCACAGCCAAATGAAGAAGCAAGAACAAGAAGGTGTGCGTATAGTTGAATTTTTGCATAAAATGTTTATGTTGCTTCAAATGTATTCTAAGCAGGACTGCAATGAATAACGTGACGAAGCACTTTTTCTATTTTCTTTGTTCCTATCTATGACGTCCTTCCCCCAACCAACCACCGACCTGAGCCGGTTTAATAATTCTTGGTACAAGCCAGGGAGTGCTCTGAAGAGAATGGTATGGTACGTTGTTCATGCGGCATTTATCGATTCTGCTCAACCCATTGGGAGTCTTCGGAAGTTCTGTTTGCGCATGTTCGGTGCGCGCATTGGAAAAGGGGTGGTCATCAAACCGAATGTTCGAATTAAGTACCCCTGGAAACTGCGCGTTGGAGATAATAGTTGGATTGGTGAAGATGTTTGGATTGATAACCTTGGTGAGGTAAGCATTGGAGCCAACTGCTGTCTGTCGCAGGGCGCAATGCTTTTGTGCGGAAATCACGATTACAAGCGCTCTACCTTCGACCTCATGGTAGGCGATATTGCGTTGGAAGACGGTGTTTGGATTGGCGCGAAGTCTGTTGTTTGTCCAGGTGTAATCTGCAAGAGCCATAGTGTATTGGCCGTCGGCAGTGTGGCAAGTAACCAATTGGAGGCTTATACCATTTATCGCGGTAATCCTGCTGTAAAGGTCAAAGAAAGGAATCTGCACTCATGAAAGTCTCCATCATTACCATAACCTACAACAGCGCGGAAACGATTGAGGACACCATTCAATCTGTGCTTTCGCAAGACCATAAGGATATTGAGTACATCATCGTGGATGGAGCATCAAAAGACAGCACCCTCGAAATCATTGATCGCTATAAGTCTTCTGTATCCAAGTTCGTTTCAGAGCGCGACAAGGGAATTTATGACGCCATGAATAAGGGTGTTGCAATGGCAACAGGTGATGTCATAGGTATTTTGAACAGCGACGATTTCTACGCCGATGCTCATGTCATAAGCGACATTGTCAAAACCATTCAGCAAGCAAACAGTGACGGTTGCTACGCTGATTTAGTGTATGTCGATAGAATAGCGACCAACAAAGTGATACGGTCTTGGAAGTCGGGCGAATATCGTCACGGCGATTTCCTTCGCGGTTGGATGCCTCCTCACCCGACTTTTTTTGTGAAGCGTTCGGTATATGAAGCACATGGAAATTATTCTCTTCAACTGCGGTCTGCAGCAGATTATGAGTTGATGCTGCGCTTCATTCACAAGCACGGTATTCGTCTTTCGTATCTGCCCCGCATTATTACAAAAATGCGCGCCGGTGGCCAAAGCAATGTCACACTGAAAAACCGTTGGCGTGCGAATAAGGAAGATCGCCTCGCGTGGAAAATGAATGGTCTACAGCCTGGTTTTTTGACGCTCGTTCGAAAGCCGCTGTCCAAGCTTCTTCAGTATCTCCCCGGAAATAAATAAGCAAAAAAAAGGCAGCCTTAGCTGCCTTTTCAATGTTTTGCACGATGCGTGTTCGTTTAGAACTTAGCACGCGATCGACGCACTGTTGATCTATTCTTTACCCAGCTGTATTTGCTTTTGTAAAACTTACTGCGTCCACGAACCAACTTAGTAATTACTATTTGTGAAGTCACATAGTTGTCTTTGCGAGCAAGTGGGTTAGACGGGTCATGCAGTCCTCTTGTAGATTGGAATGCGTCAGGTGTTGTTTCGTTTTGGGGTTGATATCGGAAATCGTTCAATGACATAATCGGGAAAATATCCTCATAGATAGGATTTCCTTCTTCCAAACGAAGCAGACCATTTTGCTCATCGAGCAAACCTTGATAGGTTTGTGATTGCAGGGCAAGCGCTAAATCGTAGGTGCCAGCATCGTCGGGCGCGGGCTTGTTGTAGTAGGTCGAAACATCATCGAGGTAGTCTGAAAATGTTTTTCTCCAGCAAATTTCCCAACCGATACGCCATGATTTGTTGAAAGTGAAATACATCCCAATACCCAAGGGAATAGCCAATCCTATGTTGCTGTAAGTTGAACCTTCGGTGCGGTAGGGGCGCAAGCTATACCAATTGTCATTAACGAAGTCGCCCGGTTTCAATTGCAGAGTATCACCACCTAAACTTGCTGCAAGTTCACTTTCGTTAGGGTCATAAACCAAACGTGCTTGTGGGTTACTGTAATATGCTGCCAATCCTGCAAAAGCGTAGAGCTTGTAATCTGGGTTGTAGAAACCACGATTACCAACGTCATTGTCATACCACAAGGTGAACTCGGCACGAGTGGACAATTCGAACATGCGATTGCGGAAGTTCATGTTGCGTGTGCGACGTGGAATGTATGTCGAGTTAATGTCGGCATCTTGTATGAGCAGATGATCAAGAGTGCTTGAAAGTGCGAAGCGTTTAGAAAACTTGTAACGGCCAAAAGTTCCAAAAGCATAGCGTGTTTGACCCAGGTGCATATCCCAAAAGTTATCGCGACGCTGTTGTTCTTTTCCTCCTATGTCACCCAAATAGTTGGCGGCTCCCAATCGCACGCCGTAATCCCATTGGAATTGAGCCGACATAGAAATTGAGGCAAAGAGCAAAAAAAGGAATAGGATCTTCTTCATTTTGGAAATAATTAAGGCTCTAACTGCCAAAGTGCTAAGATAGAAGCAATTTTGAATTCCGATAATATTTTGAAATGAAATCTGAAACAAATTTTTCTATTCTCGGAATCACTAGCTGCGATGATACTTTTGCTCTCTCTAATTGATAAGTTGAGCACGTTATGAAGACCCCGATTACAGAACTTTTCGGTATTAAATACCCCATCATACAGGCGGGCATGATTTGGTGTTCGGGTTGGGAGCTTGCGGCAGCCGTGAGCAACGCAGGTGGTTTGGGGCTTTTGGGCTCAGGCTCTATGTATCCTGATGTGCTGCGCGATCAAATCCGTAAAACGAAGGCGGCCACCGACAAGCCTTTTGGTGTCAATTTGCCATTGCTTTACCCGCAGATAAGTGATCACATCAATTGCATACTCGAGGAGGGAGTGAAAATTGTTTTTTCCTCTGCTGGAAATCCCGCAACGTATACGCCAATCTTTAAAGAGCATGGAATTCATGTCGTGCATGTGGTGAGCAGCGCACGTTTTGCTATCAAGGCCCAAGATTCTGGTTGTGATGCTGTTGTCGCAGAGGGTTTCGAGGCGGGTGGGCACAACGGCCGTGAAGAAACCACAACACTATGCTTGGTTCCCGCTGTAGTCGACGCAGTGCGAGTGCCGGTGATTGCTGCAGGAGGCATTCACGATGGTCGCTCGATGGCAGCAGCATTTGCATTGGGTGCACAAGCCGTTCAGGTGGGAAGTCGATTTGTGGCTTCAACAGAGGCATCGGCCCACGAGGCCTTCAAGAAAAGTGTTGTTACTACTCCCGAGGGAGGCACTCAGCTTACGCTAAAAGAGTTAACCCCTGTTCGGCTCATCAAGAATGAATTCTACAATCGCGTTCAACAGGCATACGCTGATGGAGCCACTGCCGAGCAATTGAACACCTTACTTGGACGTGGCAGAGCAAAGAAGGGAATGTTTGAAGGCGATTTGGTCGAGGGCGAATTGGAAATTGGTCAAGCAGCTTCTATGATTAAAGACATCCTGCCGGCTGGCGAAATCCTTCAACGCATGATTATCGAATGCAAGTCAACACTAGACTTGTTGTCGGCGATGCGCTAGTCCATTTTTGGGGATGCGTTTTGGAGCCGTATACATTCAACATCCATTGTTAAGAAAATTTCTAACCGTCATTGTTTCTTTGGCCTGTGTATACAATTTTTGTAAGGCCTGCAGAGATTGAGGAAATTCAGCGGTTACCATGCAACCAAAGAATAGTTGTTTGCGTGTAATAAAAGGTGAATTTTGCCGTTAGGCCGAAGCTGAAAATTGAATAGTTGTGAAGATGTCGAACCTTGCTTGTAAATTCTTGAGTTTGTTGTTGTTGCTGAGCATTATGGCCAAAGCACAGCAGCAGCCTAATGTGAGTTGCTTGCAGGTAGACGAGGCGGGAAATGTTTCGATCAATTGGCAGCCTCCTGCAGATGGTCCGGCTGGCTTCAGTCATTACGAAGTCCTCTACAGCATTTCTCCTTCAATTAGTTTTACATCTATCGGGAACAACCTGATGCCCTTCGCGCTCAATAGTTTTACGCACAGTTCCAACCTCGCTCTTTCTAATAGCTATTATTATTTCGTGCAGTCGTGGTATACCGATGGCACAGGGGGCACTTATGCAATTTCTTCTGATACGCTTTCAACCCTATACCTGGAGGCAGAGCCAGCACAAAACAACTGCAACAATTGCGACAGTGCGGCTTTTTTGCAGTGGAATATCCCCCTGTTACCCTTGGGAACGTTGACGGAGAATTTGGAGTTTCAAATTTGGACCAATTACCCAACAGGCAATTGGCAGCTCCTCACTACTGTTGATTTTGGGACAACTGAATACCTGCAATATGTGTTCAATTGCACACCTATCGCTATGAACTTTCGCATTCGAATGGTTACCCCCGATGGATGTGAGTTTATAAGCAATATCGATGGTGATTTGTTTCGTGACAGCGTATTCCCCGCGACAGGCGCAATTAAAAAAATTGAAGTGGACGCCAATGGTGATGGCTATTTAGAATGGGAGCATAGTTCTGTAGGCGATATCGTCGGATATAAAATTTACAGATGCAGCAATATCGGTACCGTTCCCATTGGGGTTGTTGATGAGGCACCGTGGCAGTTTTCAGACCTATTGGCTGTTGAAAGTGCAATCAATCGTTACGCAATCGCAGCATACGATTACTGCGGAAATACGGATACTACTTCATGCCGCAGTTCTTCGCTGATGACCGTCCAAGCTTATCAAGTGTGTGACGAAGGAGTAAGCATTGAATGGAGTCCTTACGGTGGCTGGAGCAACACGGCCAGTTACTACATCGTTTACCAGGGAGTAGGGGCAACCGACGATTATGCATCGGCACAGCTCTCGCCAATTGACACGGTTACTGCCTTAAGTTATTTCGATGAGGCTTTGCAGTTTGGTGGTTATAACATTTACCGTGTGGAGGCCGTCGACACACTTACTGGCTACCGTGCCTTTACCAATTTTGGTTCAACATTCGTAAATGATTATGGTGCGCCAGAGTATATCGAGATAGAGTCGGCCACTGTGCTCAATCATGACTCTGTTGAAGTGAAACTGATCATGCAGCCAACGGCGCTTTCATTTCGTTACGAGTTGCAGAGGTATGAGCCGGTGTCCCAGTCATGGGAAGAGGTAATCGTTCAGGATGTAAGTGCGGCGTTGGAAATTTCATTTACGGATGAAGGGAGGGCCACCGATGTTTTTTACTACACCTACCGTGTGTTGGTCTACAATTCTTGTGGCTTGGTGGTCGATACAACCAATATAGCCAAGACAATTGTGCTCGACGGCGAGGCGAATCAAGAGCGCTTGGTGAATACATTAGCCTGGTCACCATACGAGGAATGGCAACAGGGGGTGGAGATTTACGAGATTTACCGAAAACTAAAGAATAGCGATTACGAATTAATCGACGCGGTAAACGCGGGGGCGAGTCTTTTTTATGAAGACGATGTTTCAGAATTGGTAGAAACCGATGGTGACTTTATGTACCGCATTGAAGCCGTCGAGAAAAACGATGGCGAGCGCGACACTTTCAGATCAGTCTCCAACGAAGTCAATCTGTCTATCGACCCTATTATCTGGATTCCGAACTCGATGGTTATTGGCGGGTACAACGAACTGTTCTATCCGGTCATTTCATTCGCTTTGGTAGAGGAGTATCATATGGTTATTTTCAGTCGATGGGGCGACCTTGTTTTCGAAACACGCGATGTAAAAGAGGGGTGGGATGGCACGATGAAAGGCCGCACGGTGCAAGAGGGAACCTACAACTACTTCATTACGGTCAAGGATGGTCTAGGCCGTGCCATAGACCGTTTCGGACACATCAGTGTGTTCAACTACGACTAACGGCGGGTAGTTATTCTCACCAAACCGTCCAACCACCTTCAACCAGCATATTGTCGCCGGTAACGTAGCTGCTGGCATCGCTTAGCAAGTAAATAAGTGCAGGTGCTACTTCGTGATTAAAACTCAAACGTTCAAGGGGTGAAAAACGAGCGAAGTTTTGTTCGAATTGCTCTTCATGATTGTTCCATACACCATGAGGGGTAATCATGTTTACCCGAACTTTCTTCGATGCCC
Source organism: Chryseobacterium gleum (assembly GCA_945869405.1). GTDB lineage: Bacteria > Bacteroidota > Bacteroidia > Flavobacteriales_D > Sanyastnellaceae > JAIBBG01. The sequence continues at coordinate 11,457 of CAMBPD010000021.1, forward strand.
AATAGCTCGCCAGGTAGCGAGAAAGCGCGTCTACTCCTCCTTTGCTTGCGCTGTACTCCGCGGGGCAGCCAAGAGAAGTTCCTTTATACAGGTTTTGGTTTGGAGCTACAACGCTATAGGTGCTAGGAATATTTACGATGCTCCCCTTGCCTTGCTCGGCCATGTATCCGCCGATAACTTGGCAAAGCAAAAACGTTCCTTTCAGATTAATTTCTACTACGGTGTCCCAGTTTTCCTCGGAAACTTGTTCAAATGGGACAAACTTTAGATGTGTTTTGTTTTGATGACCGCAGACCAATCCATCGATACGACCATAACGTTGGATTACAGCCTCTTTCAATGCGATGACATCGTTTTTTTTCGATACATCGAGAGCAAAGCCCATCATATCTCGTTGGTGTCTTTCGCTAAGCGATTGCGCGAGACCAAGGGGATTAGCGGCATCTATATCGGCGCAAATAACCGTTGCGCCAAATTGTGCGGAGGCTTCGCAAAAAGCTCGGCCAATAAGGCCGCACGCGCCACTGATAACAATTACTTTATCGGTTAATTCGAATTTTTTTCGAAAATCAATCGTGGTAGGATCGGTAGTTTTCATTGAAAAGTTATTTGAATGGAGGCAGCAAGAGTAGGCTGTTTGCGGGCGTATTAAACCAAGGTGAGATTAAATGTATTTGCGGAATACGGGCTTGATGGGTTCGCCAACAAGGTGCTTCTCATAACCATCCTCTAACCCTTTTTTGTATACAACACAGGATTCATCCATGGCGTTGAGTATGTAATCAATGTCGGCTTCAGAGTGAGAAAAATGAGGGCAAAACACCCCTTGAAAAAGCACGCCTCTTGCGATAAGCTCTTGATGAAACAGGGTTCGTAAGCCAAACGAATTAGTGCCCTCCGCATCAAAGTATCCCAGCGAAGCATGCCAATTGAATTGCATGGGTCGGATAGAATTCCCAAGGCCATGTCGGGCTATTACCGCTTTACTTCCATCAATGAAAAGTTGCCCTATTCGCTGGTTGTGGCCTATTACATCATTGTTCTCAAACACATCCATCGTAGCCAATGCTGCTGCAATGCTGCAAGTTTCACCACCGTGGGTGGTGCTCACAAGGAATAATTTTTCGCTGCCTGAGCGCCGTATACCCCCCAATTCCATTACTTCTTTTTTGCCGGTCATGCAACAAAAGGAAAACCCATTAGCGATGCCTTTTCCCCAGGTGGTAATGTCTGGAAGCACGTTGTATTTTGACATTGACCCCGGATAGGCTGTCTTGTAGCCTGTAATCATTTCATCCATAATCCACAACGCACCGTGTTTGTGTGCAAGATCAATGGCGTCTTTCAAATAGTTTTCCGGAAGAACATTGAATTTTTCAGGTTCCGATATTACACAGGCAATTTCATTCGGGTATTTCTCAAATAAATCAAGGAGCGATTGCATATTATCAGAGGTGTACAAAACAGTGAGCGACGAAATATCACTGGGGATTCCATTTTTCACATCTGTGCTTCCGATAAACCAATCGTCGTAAGAGTAGAACGGATGGTCGATGGGGCGAGCTACTAATTTGCGGCCTGTGTAGGCACGGGCAATCTTCACCGCAGCAGTGGTAACGACAGATCCGTTTTTGGCAAACTTGATCATATCATGACCAGGAACATTCGCTAGAAAACGTTCTGCTACCTCTTTTTCAATAATCGATGGACGGCTGAAGTTGTTTCCCTTGTGTAATTCCTGAATGACACGCTCGACGACGGGCCCGTAGGCGTGGCCCAAACTGATGGATGCTAATCCGCCAAGACATTCAATATATTCATTACCGTCAGGATCCCACACTTTACTCCCTTTTCCATGTGTAATCGTTGCGGGCGAATGCACAGGGAATTGATCGTCGCCTTTCGAATAGGTATGCGCTCCTCCTGGAATTAAGTCATGAATAGTATTCCGGTACTCATCGCTGAGGGCGAAATTTGTTATGCGCTTTGTTGCAACTGCAGTCATGCTTTGATGGTTTATACCGTGCGGTCGTTTTGTAATGATTTTTTGAATCCTGAATTGATCTCGCTTTCTTGATTAATGACAAGTAACTCAGGTTTTTGTTGAAGTAGACTTACAACCTCGTTGATGCCAAAGTCGGGTTTATTTTGCATTTCGATAAAGATCTGTTCCGCCAGTCGAAGGTCGTTTTCGGTATCAACGGAAAGTTTGAAGGTGTAGTCCTTGTGAGCCTTACGCCAGCCTAATTTAAACTTACAACTATTTTTTATATAAGGCATTACGTGTTCGCGTTCGCTCAGCAATTTGGCATCGGCGGCAGCGATAAGCAATGCGTCATAGGAAACGACCTCCACATCAAATCCATCTTCGAGGTAGCTTGGCTCGTGGTTGCTGTTTGAAAAATAATCTACTTTATAACGATGGAATTGATTGACCACGAAGTCAACCACTTTCCAAGAATGAATGGGGTTGTCGCAGCAAATACGAGTGATAGAGTCGCCTGTCTGCGCACCTGATGCTTTCGCTGCCTGAACAAACCGATCAAGCACATCCCAATCGCTTCCTCGGAAGCAGGCAATAGAATGTGTTTTGCAAAAATGTTCTATTGCATCGTCTTCGTCATTGGTGGTGGTGGCTACAATAAGTTTATCAATTGTTGCAGCCGGACTCAAACGATCTACCAGGTGCTGCAAGATGGTTTTGTTGTGCACCATGCGAAGCACCTTACCAGGAAGTCGAGTTGACCCCATTCGCGCTTGGATAATACAGATGTTCATCGAAGCTCTTGACTGAAAATCCCCATGTAGAATTTGTCGATGTACTCGCCTTTGTAATAAATCTGATTACGCAAGCAACCTTCATGCTGAAAGCCAACTTTTTCGTAGAGCTTCACGGCAGCGGGGTTGTTGGCATAAACAGCTAGAATTACCTTGCGCATATTGAGTTGCTCAAATGCGTAACGAAGAGTTAAGCGCATAACTTCAGTGCCAATTCCTTTTCCCCAATAGGAGCGGTCGCCGAGCAAAAGCCCAAGTTCGCAGGTGCGGTTTATCCAGTCGAAATTGTCTAGTTTGATGTTCCCGATATGCACATGTTGGTCTTTGTCACAAATCGCAAACATGACCGCATTTTTGGATGCATTGATGTTTTGCACATACGTTTTCAGCGCCTCTAGAGTGCTCGGGAAAACACCAGAGGCTAAACCTCTAGTAACTTCTTCATCGTTCAGCCAAGAGAGGTAACGTTCTCCCGCATCAGAGGCTTCGATGGCTCTTAGGTAAATGGTATTGCCTTCCATAAATCTATTCATCGTCCATGCTTGCTATGTAGTTTTTCCAGATGCTTATCCATTTCTCCCGAGTTCTTCGTGAGATTGTTGTCATGCATTCGGTAGCGATACAATGGCAGTATGATGTTGTAGATGTTGTACTTCTCGTTCCAGCGAATACGAAGATCCTCCTCTTCACGAGCTCTAAACCCTTCGTCGTACAGTCCAATGTTGAATAAGAAGTCTTTTCGAAACATGATGCCGCATGCAATGGGTTTTTCTATTGCACTCACATGTTCGATGTGCTTTCCTCGTTCATCCACCACATAATAATCGACCGACACGGCATCTAAGTTATTGTTTTCTTCCAAAAACAACTTTTGCATGCGCAATGTTTCGTTGTGCAGGTAGTCATCGGCATCAAGAAAAAGAATGAATTGACCCTTTGCTTTTTTTATACCAAAATTGCGAGCACCCGCAAGACCTATGTTTTGTTCTAGGTTGAAGATTCGCGCGTCATTGGTGTAGTTTTCCAATATCTGCGCAGTTCCATCGGTTGAAGAGTCATTGACGACAATGACTTCGTATTGCGTGTTTGGGAGGCTTTGATCCAATGCACTCCGAAGAGCACGCTCAACAAATTGAGCGTAGTTGAAGGTTGTAATGATGAGTGAAACCATCTGGATATCGTATTGAATTACTTCTTACGTCGTTTCGTCTTATTCGAAGCATCCTCGGTGTAGTAATTGTTGCCATACATATATCCTCCGTAAGCATTTCCGTATCCGTAACCATATCCATATCCATACCCGTATCGGTATGCATATTTTCCGTAGTAATACTTCCAACGTTTCTGCTTGATATTGTTCAGCATGAGGGCGTTTTTCTTGAGGTTATTCATCGTAAGAATATCCTCCAAATGACGCACTCCTGCTTTTGTAGCTTTTTCCGTATTCAATACGAAAAGCCCCAAATCGACCTTGCTCAACAATACAAGCGAGTCGCTAATAAGCATGAGTGGTGGCGTATCAATGATGATAAAATCGTATTGCTCTTTGACTTCTTTAAATAGTTGGTCAACACGCGCATTTAGTACGAGCTCCGAAGCATTCGGAGGTACAGGTCCAGCGGTAATGATATCAAGGTTTTCTACCTGTGATGTAACGATGCTCTGCCGGTAATCAGTCTTTCCTATCAAAAAGGAGGAAATTCCACTCACGTTCTCCATGCGCATGGATTTGTGCACCTTGGGTTTGTGCATGTCGAAGTCGAGTATCAGCACACGCTTAGATGCTTTTGCGAGTACCGAAGCGAGGTTCACCGTTACAAATGTTTTTCCTTCTCCAGGATGCAACGAGGTAACCAAGATAATTTTTGGCCCTTCGTCGGGAAGTATGTACTGCAGGTTTGTACGCACAGATCGAAATGCTTCGCTGACATTCGATCGTGGGTTGCTCGAAATAACAATGGGGTCGATATCAACGTCTTGGTAGTTCGGAATTCCACCCAGCAGTGGCATGCGGGTGTAAGCCTTAAGCTCGCGTGTGTTTTCGATACGCTCGAAGAAGATAGCCCGCACAAAACCAATTATCAGCGCGATAAAAAATCCTACACCAACGAAAGTCCAAATTGTACCTGATTTCTCGGGTCCAACAACCCCGAGAGATCGGGCTGCTTCGATGATACTCGCTTGGGGAATAATACCGGCACGCGCAATAACGGTGTTGGCTTTCTTTTGAAGCAAAAACGTGTATTGTCCTTCATTAACATTAAGCTTGCGCTCAATACTCATAAGGTCTCGCTGTGAACGTGGGATGTCGCGCAACTCAAGTTCGGCAGCCCTGTTTAGAGCTTGAACGTCAGCGATTCGCATTTGGATTTGAGACTTGTTGTCTGTGGTGTATCTGAAGATGCTATTGCGAATAGTTTTTACAACAGAATCGACTTTTTGAACTCGTCGATCAGAAGACTTCATGTCTACCAATAGTTCCGTCTTGCGCTGGCTCAAGTTGAAAAGATCCATGACCAGCTTTCCAAGGGTAGCGTCTTCTTCCTGAAGAAGGTTTAACGGAGGAATGATGGATAGGTCAGTTTCCTTTTCAAGAAATTCTTCCAAGTTTAAAAGCGCGTTTTGGCGAAGGATAAGTCTTCTTTCTTCCTTCTCGGTTTCCTCCAAAGTTTTAAACGCCTTGTTCTGCTCTTTATCCAAATCAAGGATGTGCTTCGTATCCTTAAATTGCTCGAGCACGCGCTCCAACGAATCCATGATGAGCATCACTCCATCAAGTTGCTTGTCAATGTATTCCTCCGTCTTCTGGTTAACGTGCATTTGGTTTTGCAACGTGTACTCGATGTAAACTTGTGCTAGAGTATCGAGAAGAGTTTTTGCCCTACTCTCCAGCATATCTTTCATGGTTAAAGAAAGGATACTTGTGAATTCTTGGTTGTCAATAGAAAGGCCAGCCCTTAGCTTATCGATAAGTATATCAGGATGTTGTACCGTGAATTGAAAGTTCTGTTCTTGGATGCTTTTCAAACTTACCTCATCGACACGTGGAAGTAAATCTACTTGTATGGTGAAATTAACATCCTCGTTTCGCTCACCGAATTCAAATTCGTGTGTGAGTTTGTTACCATTCAGCACGTAACTGAGAGAGTAATGGCTGAGGTCAACAATTTTCAAATTGAAGGGCTTTCCGTAAAGCCTCGCATCAAGCATGCGCCAGTCGCAAAAAACATCGAAATAAGCAAATCGGTCAACTTGTTCTGTTTTTACGCGACCCACCAGATAATAACTGTGCGTGAAGTCCATGCGTTGCATCACCTTCCCAATTAAATCGTACGAGGTAAGAATTCTTCTCTGGTTTGTAATGTCTTGAATGAGAGAATAATAACCGATGTCCTTGAATATCTGTGTCTGGTAGTCGTATGTCTCAGATGATTTCAGGAGAATCTCCGTCTTGGCCGCGTAGATGTTCGGCAAACGGTGAGTATAGAACATTGCAAACATCCATCCGATACCCGAAAATAAAATCATCAAATACCAATTCTTATTGATGAATTTGATGATGGGTCTTAAATCATCTGCATCAAGAAAATTGGTCTTTTGAGGTGCAGGGGTCGTCGTCGACATAAGTTTGGATGGTTGATCTGGTAGGATGGCAAATATAATCGAACGAGTAGCCAAATGCTGAAAAAAACGATGAGTTAACGTAGGGTGTCTTTTTTTACCGAAAAAGTTTGTCTACATTTGTTTTCGGAAAAATCTTATCACATGCAAAAATCGATTCGTTTAGCGGTTCTTATTGCTTCACTAGCGATCGCGGGCAACGCCTTTTCTCAGCCTGGTCCGCCTACTGGTCCACCTTGTGGCGGTCCTTTTGGTCCAGCCTGCCCAATAGACGGTGGTGTAAGCCTTCTGATTGCGGCCGGGTTAGCCTATGGCGGCAAAAAATCCTTCGATTTGACACGCAAAAAGGGGTGATGTTTCGTGTAGTCTTTGAAAATCCCTTTTTTCGTTTTCTTGTCACAAGTATTGGGCTCTACCTTGGGTGGTATTGTCTTTATGAGTTTTATCTTCATACTCAAACGAGTTTCGACAAAGTAGTAATCGATGGGTTGGTTCGATGGGCTGAATTCACTTTGCAAGCCCTAGGCTATACAACTACAGATTACTCCACAGCAGATGTCATTTTTCGCGAACACATTGGTATAGCAGGTTCAAAGGGGGTCACAATAGGTGCGCCTTGCGACGGTGTTGTGTTGTATGCATTGTTTGTTTTTTTTGTGGCCGCTTTCCCTGGCCCATGGAAGCACAAGGTGTGGTTCATTCCTCTGGGCGCATTTTCAATTTTCTATCTGAATGTTTTGAGAATTGCGGGGCTTGCAATCATCATGAACATCAACGAAGAATGGTTAGCTTTCAATCATGATTATACCTTTACCGTGTTGGTCTACGCCTTCGTATTTGCTTTGTGGATGGTTTGGGTCCAGTTCTTTTCGCCTTTCGCAAAAAGAAAAATTACAGCGACCGCATGAAAAGAGCACTTTTCATTTTGGGGCTTCTAGTGATAGCGCTCGTATCCGGATTTTATCAGGAAAAACTTAAAATAAGTATCAACTATATTATTGATCAAGGTAGAACGATTCCCGGCTTCTATGAGTCTACCCCAGAACAGAAGCATCGTTCACTGGAATTAGCTCGAGTTAATGCCCCGTTCGACTATTACCATAACCACAGCACCGTTACCTGGCTTTTTGGTTTCAATCAGCGCGAATTGTCTAGTATAAAATGGGTTGTTACGGTTTTTTTTATGGTCTGGTTTCTTGCATTGAACATGGGTTTGTTGCTTGCGCTAAATGCATCGAAAGCTGCGGTAGGCAAATTACCTTTTATTTATCTGCTGCTTTTTGGGGCCTCATTCGCCATCTATTGCGTGGGTATTATTGGATTTTATGAGGCCCAATGCTATGCAGTGAGCAGAAAAGTAATGGGAGCGTTGCAATCCATTGTTCCGACGATGGTTCTTTTCCCCGCGTCTCTTTTATGGGGACTAAAAACAAAATCTAGCACCAATCCAGGATGAGAATGCATGAAATGCCCGATGAAGCAAGAGTTTGGCTTTATCAAGCTAATCGTTTTCTATCAGCAGACGAGGTTGCTCATATTGAAACAAAGTCGAACGGTTTTTTAGCAAATTGGACATCACATGGAGCCGCTATGGATGCCGCCATTGGAATTGTGCACAACCGTATCTTGGTTGTAGCGGCCGACGAACAGAAATCGCTTGCCAGTGGATGCGGAATTGATAAGTCCGTGCGCTTTGTTCAGGAACTTTCGGAGACAATGGGCATAGATTTTTTTCAACGAACCACGGTGCTATATCACACCGGGGAAGCATGGAACGAAGCGGTACTCCATCATTTTTGGGCAATGCGAAAGGCGTTATTGGTAAGTGACGACACCCTAGTGTTGGACACAACAGTTCGCACGATTGGGCAGTTTCGTTCGGAATTTGAAAAGCCGTTTAGTCGGAGTTGGCATGCAGAAATGTGGAAAAGGTGACCGGTGGGCTGCTTCGCCCAATCATTTTTTCCTCAGTCAGATTTTTTTTTGCAAACAATTTTGTAGTTGGTGTTCCACTTCTTTTATCTTGCGCTCACTTTTTAGGTTTTTTCTTGGTCATACAAGAACTACGTTTTTGTTTTAGTACTGTGTGATTAAGAAAAAATAGAGAGTAGCGGACAGTGTGTAGCACTGTTCCTCAATGTTTTTTAGTGTGAGTGTATTAACCAAAACCAGATTTTTGATGAAAACTTTTACGAGATTAGGATCGTTCTTGATGATCGTGGCATCGCTCTTTTGGGGCAATGCTTTCGCTCAGTTTACGTGTGATTCACCAACGGAGATTACCTGTGGTGAAACAGTATTCGGGGCAACCACAGGGGTTACCAACGACAACACCACTTCCGGTGCCCCAATATGTATAACTGCCGTGGGTACTGCGGGCCAAAATTGGTACTCTTTTACAGCTCCGGCAGGAGGAACTTGCACGTTAGATACGGAAGGTGCATCCGATTTCGACACAAAAATCCATGTCTACACGGGTTCTTGTGGAGCTCTTACCTGTGTTACCGGTGATGATGACGGTGGAACTGGTGCATTATCACTCACATCGTTTACAATGGTTGGAGGTACAACCTACCTAATACGTATTGGTGGTTTTGCTGCGAATGCGGGTAACTTCCAATTCAACATTGCTTGTGATTTGGATACTGATGGTTGCACAGATCCTTCTGCATGTAACTTCTCTATCGACGCCATCACTGATGATGGCACATGTTGCTTTGGCTCATGTCGCACACTTACAGTGGGTGGTGGTTTCTTTCTTGGTGAAATTTCATGGCAGCTTCTAGACGCTTCCGGAGCTCTAATAGCGGAAGGCGCAGGTTCGGCATTTAACGGAACTATTTGCGTAACACCTGGCTGCGGTTTCCAGTTTATCATGAACGATACTTTCGGCGATGGTTGGAACGGTAATACGTTCACAATCACGGACGAAAATGGCAACGTAGAAGCAACAGGTACTCTGTTGGATGGTAACGGTCCTGAAACGGCGATTATCGCTGTAGGCGGTTTTACCTCCGGTTGCACCGATCCCGGAGCGAACAACTTTGATCCGGATGCTCAGTGTGATGATGGCAGCTGTATCACTTGTTCAGGTGGTACTTCTTTTTATACTGTAAACATGTTTGACTCCGGCAACAACGGCTGGGGTGGTGCTACTTGGACATTGGTAAATGTCGGCTCTGGTGCTCTTGTTGATACAGGTGATCTTCCAGGTGGCGGATCTGGCTCATACAGCGAGTGCTTGGCTCCTGGTTGCTACAGCATGATTACGACAGAGGGCGGACAGCCTACTCAAGTTTCATGGGAAATAGTTAGTATCTCGGGAACTGTTGTCGCTGAGGGCGGCGCGGGTATGAATATCGGCTTCCCATGGGGCGGGTCGAACTGCGAAATTTTTGGTTGCACCGATCCAGGTTGCAACAACTACAACGTGAACGCTAACAATGATGACGGATCATGTGTCTGCCCTCCGTCAAACGACGTTTGTGCGAATGCAACCCCAATTGGTTGTGACGTTGTTGTCAATGGTACAACAATCAATGGTACGCTTGATCCAACTGCGGTTAGCTGCGATGCAGCGAATGCAATCACTTCACCAGGCGTATGGTACACGTTCATCGGTACAGGAGATCTAGTGAACCTTAGCACTTGCGGAAGCGCCGGTGGTGACACCAAAATCCACGTATTTACTGGCGATTGCTCATCACCAATATGTGTGACGCAAAATGATGATGGTTGCGCTGCTGGTTTCCTATCCAACATCTCATTCACCGCAATCAACGGTTTCGCCTATTATGTTCTTGTTTCTGAGTACGGAACTTTCGGAACAGGCGTAGATTTTGAACTGGCTGTGTCATGCGTGAATTGTGAGAGCACTCCAATAAACGATGGTTGCGATACTGCTCTGCCACTGCCTACCGGAGTTGATTTCCCAGGCAATCTTTGCTGTGCGAATCCAGACGACGACATGGGCGCATGGGCAGGTTTCGGTACTGAATACGGAATCTGGTACGTGATAAACTCAGAAGATTTTTCAGCACTCGACATATCGTTCTTTAACGGCACAGGTCAGGGACCAGATGCTGCAGACGGAACTGATGTTGGTATTGGTTTGTTCGAAGGCGGTGCCGGTTGTGGAGCTCTTACTCCGCTTGTTGGTGGTGTGGGCTTTGCTGGTGGTTTGGATGGATTTATCTTCAACTCACTTGAATTTGGCTTGGGTTTGAATGCCAACACAGACTATTATATCTGCGTATCTACTGCAGATCCAATAAACTGCGGTGACTTCGTATTGAATGTAACCCTTGCGAATGCAGGCTGTACGGATGCCGCGGCATGTAACTATTGCGCTGATTGCACGCTAGATGATGGTTCTTGCGAATACATTTCATGCGGAGCGGTAACGCCAAACGATCTTTGCTCAACTGCAACACCACTTGTATGTGGCGTTGACGTAGCGGGCTCTACAGGTGCTGCAACGAACACAGGTGCGCCAAACGTTTGTCCTTCTGGGGCCGGTGATATCGGTGTTTGGTATTCTTTCGTTGGCGATGGTCAATTTGTAAACTTGAGCACTTGCGGATCGCCTATCGATTCTCGTATTACTGTAGTTAGTTCTGCTAACGGTTGCGCTGGTCCATATACATGTGTAATTTCAGAAGATGATGATGCAACAGATGCTGGTTGTGGTTTCTTCAATGGTGACGATGCCTCAGTTGGCTTCATATCCGTAGTTGGCACTCAGTATTACGTTTACATTACAGCAGGTGGTGTTGACACCAACGGTGACGGCGTAGATGATCTTACAGAGGGTAGCTTCGCAATGTCATACACTTGTGAAGCAGTGGTTCAAGGTTGCCAAGACGAATGCGCTTGTAACTACAACGCTGCTGCGAACGTTGACAATGGCAGCTGCGACTTCTTCTCTTGTGCTGCTTGTCCAGCAGGCGAGAACGCATACCGTTTCGATATGACAGATACATTCGGTGATGGTTGGAATGGCAATACATATTCTATCACAGACTTGAGTGATAACGTCATTGCTGAAGGCGACCTAGACAACGGTCAATGCACAGACGGTACTGATGTAGGTTTTGATATTCTTTGTTTGGCGGATGGTTGCTACAACATGACAGTGGGAGGTGGCTTGTTTACCGGAGAGATTGGATGGGAAATTTCTGATGCTGCCGGTAACACAATCCTTTCAGGTGTTGCTCCGAATGGTGATGGAACTTTCTCATTCACTATTGGTGGTGGTGTTTGCGGCTGTACGAATGCTACTGCTTGTAACTTCGATGCTGCAGCAATCTCAGACGATGGTTCTTGCGAATTCACAACGTGTGCCGGTTGTACCGATGTTGCTGCGTGTAACTTCGATGCTGATGCAACAATCAGTGATGCGGTTCAGTGCTGCTTCGAGAACTGTGTTACTCTTATCATGAACGATTCTTTCGGTGATGGTTGGAACGGTGCTACTGCTACTATTCAGGATGCATCTGGCAACGTTGTAGGCACCGCGGGTCTTCCTGCAGGTAATGATAATGGCACTGCTTCATTCTGCTTGGGCGATGGTTGCTTCACAATCGTTGTTGGTGGTGGAACTTTCGACAATGAAATCACATGGACACTTACTGGTGTAACCGGTGGTATCTTGAATGGTGCGGCTAATGATCCTGCAGGTGTTGGCTTCAGCACTGCCGGGGTGAGCTGTATTCCTGGCTGTACAATCCCAGTTGCGTGTAACTACGACCCTGCTGCAACAGTAGGTGATTGTTCACTTTGCGACTTCTCTTCTTGCTCAGGTTGCACATACGTAGAGGCTGCCAACTACGATGCGGCGGCAGTAGTAGACGATGGTTCTTGCGATTTCAGCGGTGCTATCAGCGACTGTCCTGCAGATTTGGACGGTAACGGTTTCGTGGGTGTATCGGATCTGTTGCTTTTCATCACAGCTTACGGTAGTATCTGCCCTAACTAATCAACGAGTACATTTCAATATAAAAGGGCTGTCGAAAGACAGCCCTTTTTATTTCTTGAAAATTCGATTTTAGTCTGGAATTCGAAACGCTAGTTACGTTTAGAACTTGCCCTTGCTTTCGAAATACAGAGGTAGTAGCTGTTTAATGGATGGTGAGAGGGTTATTTCCCCTGAAGGGCTCAACATGTAAAGAGGAATGGGTGTTTCTTGCTTGAGTTCATACTCTAGCATGCTTTGTCTGCAACTGCCGCAAGGTGTTACTGGATCGCCTTGTGTATAGCTCTTAGAAGACGCCGTGACCGCTGCTGCAAGGATGCGAACACCCTTGTATTGGGCGCCGGCACTATAGAAGGCTACACGTTCGGCACACAACCCGCTGGGATAAGCTGCATTTTCTTGATTGTTTCCAATAACGATTGTGCCATTCTCGAGCAACAGAGCTGCGCCAACGCTGAATCCGGAATAGGGCGCATAGGCGGTTTCTTTAGCAGAATAACAAGCGTCTATGAGAGGCTGCAATTCAGCAGGTAATTCCTTGCGCGAGTCATAGCGCTCGAAAGAGCACGAAAATGAAATCTTGATCATAAGAGGAGTAATGATTAACGTTGAATGAGAGCTACGGCATGGGCAACAACGCCTTCTTCACGACCAATAAATCCCATGGTTTCATTTGTAGTAGCTTTTATCGAGATCGCACTTTTTTCAATGCCCGCATGAAGAGCAATTGCATCTTTCATGGCTTCGACGTGAGGCATGATTTTCGG
>CAMBPD010000022.1 GCA_945869405.1 Chryseobacterium gleum
GGTGCGCATAAGCTCACTGTTACGGTATTAAATGAGTCGATGGTCGATGTTTTTTTCTTCAACGAAAGCGATATTCGCGGAAGACTGAGAAATGGACCAAACAACGTGTCGCGAGGTAGAGGATTTGTTGCTGGAGTTTCAACGATGAACGTTTTTTTAGAAATCGAATGAATTTCATGATTGAGTGGTAGGGGAAACGGAACCCGATTTGTACAATCAATCGACTGTAGCTTAAAATGAATAAGTATCAACATATACTGGGTAAATTAAAAGTGCCCGAAGGAAAGCCTACGGACCAGGCAGGGGAAGAGTTGCAGAAAAAACTCACGACTGAAAAGCCTGCTTCTAATATCCGTGTCCTAAGTTGGAAGCCTCTACTCTCCGTGGCTGCAGCCGCAGCGTTGATTGTGGGTTTAGTGTTGGCTTGGCCCAACAAGGAGTTGCGCAGCGTGGCTTGTACAGATGGAAAGCAGCAGCTAATCTCTTTACCCGACGCTTCTACGGCATTGCTCAATGCGGGATCGCAAATTACTTTTTCCGAAGACTGGAGCGACGATCGCTCCCTCGAGCTTCAGGGCCAGGCCTTTTTCGAGGTCGTTAAAGGAAGTAAGTTCCGAGTTGCCACAGTTTCTGGTGTGGTCGAGGTGCTTGGGACCTCATTCGATGTTTATTCTCGAGATGACAATTTCAGAGTATCGTGCCGTACAGGGCGTGTGCGAGTGAGTGCGGGAAAACAAACCGTAGAGATAGCTCCCGGGTTCACAGCCGTGTTGGAAAACAAACGCTTGTTAGTAGGAAAGTTTGATCTCTCTGAAGCTGATTGGCGCAACGGTGAATTCATTTTCAGAGACACACCACTCAATGAGGTCTTCTTGGAGCTGGGGCGCCAATTCAACATTAGAATAAAAGCTCAATCTCACGAAGGACGGATTTACACAGGAAGATTCAGTAACAAAAATTTGCAGGAAGCTCTTCAGCTTATTTGCCTACCAATGGGCTTAAAGTACCGAATTGAGAATGACAGTTCGGTGGTAATTGAGGATGCGGAACCAGTAAAATAGTCGAGGGACACAACTTTTTTGTGCCATTCGAGTTTTGGAAATTATGCGGCAGGCCCCGAAGGGAGCGTCTGCACAAAAAGAGTAAGTAATATGCGGCTGAAGTATGTCGAATACTTCAATTGGTATAGTTAGTTTTAGTTAAGGTTTAGAATTATGGCCAGAAACGTCTGGCCATAATTTTTTTATGAAAGTTCCCTATTTCCTTTGCCATTATGCACCCAAGTGAATTATCTATCGACTCATACAACTACGACCTACCAGATAGCCGTGTTCCGAAATTCCCTCTTGAGATTCGCGATCAGTCTAAGTTGCTGGTATTTGAATCGGGTAAGATTACGGATGTTCATTTTTATGATTTGCCAAGCCAGCTGAAGTCTGGCGACATGCTTATTCTAAATAATACACGCGTTATTCCTGCTCGTGTCCTTTTATATAAACCAACAGGAGGTGCCATCGAGGTTTTTTGTTTAGACCCCATTGAAATGTCACATCAAGATGCCATGAGCGCATCGTCAGGTGTGCGATGGAAGTGTCTTGTAGGTGGAGCAAAGAAGTGGAAGGAAGGACAGTTAATAGGTGTCGAGTTGAATAAGAATGATCGCGTTGTCTATTGCAATGCAGCATGTATAGGTCGAATAAACGATGCGTTCATAATTGAGTTTACGTGGGATGATGAGCGAATGGTATTCTCAGAGTTTCTCGATGCAGTGGGTAAAATCCCTCTTCCTCCTTATTTCAACCGTGAAGCTGAACAGTCTGATCTGGAGCGTTACCAAACCGTTTTCTCACGCTACCAGGGTTCTGTTGCAGCACCCACGGCATCGCTGCATTTCACACCGAAGGTATTCGATGACCTTCAGCGAAAGGCCGTGGTTACGGAGGAAATCACCCTGCATGTCGGTGCAGGTACGTTCAAGCCTGTAAGTTCCAATACGCTGCAAGGACACGAGATGCACAGTGAGTGGTTTTCGGTTTCTCGAAGCACCATCCTTAAACTCAGAAACCGAGAGTACAATCGCCTTATCGTTGCGGGTACTACATGCTTGCGAACTATTGAGTCATTGGTTGGGATTGGTGCGCAGCTATGTCGCAACCCAAATCAAAGCGGCATGTTCTTACTATCACAGTGGGAGATGTATGACAACCGAGTGGACGCTCCAACAACAGAACAGGCTTTAGACGCGTTGCTTAATTGGATGGATCGTAATGGAAAGGAATATCTACACGCTAACTCGTCGCTACTGATTGCTCCAACGTTTGAATTCAGCTTGGCCGATGCATTAATCACAAACTTCCACCAGCCCAAAAGCACATTGCTCGTTTTGGTTTCAGCGCTCATTGGCAACGACTGGCAAAAGGTGTACGCGCATGCCGCTGAGCATGACTACCGTTTTCTTAGTTATGGCGATGGTTCGCTGCTGTGGCGCAAATGAGCTACACAGAGCGAATAGCATCTACCGGGTTGAGGCGTGAAGCTTTAATCGCAGGAATAATGCCGGCTATAACACCAACCGCTACCGAGATGGTAATGCCTGTTGCAATGCGTTTGAAGGGTAGAATGAAGTTAAAATCAATAAGGGCACCGAGGCCCGAGACGACGCCCCACACAAGCAAAAGTCCAACTGCGCCGCCGATGATACACAGCGCGACTGATTCGAAGAGGTATTGTATCAGTATGAAATAGTTTTTAGCCCCGAGCGACTTTTGAATACCAATGAGTGGTGTGCGCTCGGCAACTGAAACAAACATGATGTTGGCTATACTAAATGCTCCAACGAGTATGGCGAAAATGCCTATGATCATTCCTACTACATTGAATACCCCTATTATACTATCAACGATTTCATTAATCATAGAAGACTCGATGATGGAGAAGTCCTTGTCTGCTTTGGGCTTGATGCGCCTTACTTCACGAAACGCGCCAGTGACCTCATCGCGCAGTTGTTGATTGGTAATGCCAGGCTTGGATTTAATAAGGATTTTCGTGTCTTCAGAAGTGGAAGGTATGAGCCGTGTCGCAAATTGAAATGGCATCATCACAGCCCTGTCCATTCCATCGCCAAACAGTGAGGTGCCCTCTTTGGAAAAGACGCCAATAACGAACACTTTTAGTCCGCCTATTTTCATTTCTTTTCCCACAGGAGAATCCATACCAAACAGTTGTTGTTTTACTGTATTCCCGATGATGGCAAAGTTTTTTCCGGCCTCGCATTCCATTTCGGTGAAATACCGACCAGACTCAATGTTCAGAGCTATAGTTTCTTTGTAGTCATAGGTTACCGCTACAATGCCTGCATCGGCTAGGCTATTGCTTTGATAGGTCGCATTGCCAGAAGACCCAGCCTCAAATGCTAAAGCATCCGCATATTCCAACCTATCGTTGAGCAGCTCCATGTCGCGAAGTGCTGGAGGTCTGCGACGCATATACTTCCACCACTCATAATCCTTTGCGTCGTCTTCAGGGCCGAATGGCCACTTTTGAATGAACAAAACGTCGGAGCCTATCGTGTCGAAACTGGATTTCATTTCCGCTTCCATGCTATCCACAACACTCAATACGAAAATGATGGAAAATATGCCAATGGTCACACCGAGAAGCGAAAGCACTGTGCGCAGCCTATTCGTGTTTAAGGCTTGAAGCGCAAATAAGAAACTCTCTCGAACGATGCTTAGGAACATTTTGCTAAACTAAAGAATACTTCCGCCCTCTCCATGAGAGAGAACAGTGGTTATGACGGGAATGTAAAATTTATTTAAAGATGTGTCGTTCTGCATGCCTTCGCGGCAGGGGTTCATGTCGATTTTTGCTCTTAACCTTGATCCAAACTTCAATCATACGGTTTTTTAAACTCAGCGCATGCGTTGCTATTCTCAGCGTCATTTCGTGCGGTGCGTGTGCCCAATGGTCGGCCATGCGAACAAAGGAACTGGTATACACCGGCGATACACTGCAACTCGATAGTTTAGCCATCTGGCCTCAGTCATTGGTCGTGCTTTCTGCGGGTGACACACTCAACGATTCAGCCTATACGTTCAATCCGATGCGCGCCACCCTTTTTATCCATAGTCTTTCTGTGGGTAGTTCGGTTATAGTTTCATATGCTGTATTGCCTTGGACAGCTGGCTATATCTATCGGAAAAAGGACCTTGGATTGATTCAGGAAGAATCGTTGAGCAGCATTAAGCCCTTTGTGCTTGGCAGTCGCGAGGAGACCTCCTTTCTTGACGACAAAGGCATTCAGAAAAATGGGTCCATCTCGCGGGGAATTCTTTTTGGAAACAACCAAAACCTATCGGTCAATTCCACCCTCAACTTGCAACTTAGCGGGAAGGTATCGGAAAGAGTGAGCCTGCTGGCCTCCATCACAGACGATAATATTCCAATTCAACCCTCCGGGAATACGCAGCAACTGCAAGACTTCGATCAGGTGTTTATTCAACTCTATGATGAGAAAACCAAGTTGATTGCAGGAGACTTTCAGTTGCGACGGCCCGCAGGTTATTTCATGAATTACTTCAAGCGTGCGCAAGGATTGTATCTGATAAGTGAGCAAAAAAAGAACGCTAAAAAAGCGTTTATGGTAGAGGCGTCTACTTCTATTTCCAAAGGTCGATTTGCACGCAACGTAATACAGGGTATAGAGGGTAATCAGGGGCCCTATCGATTGAGTGGCGCCGATAATGAGCTCTTCATCATCGTCCTTTCAGGTACAGAAATGGTTTACATCGACGGTCGATTATTGGAGCGAGGAATGGACAAGGATTACAACATCGATTACAACTCGGCCGAGATCTCGTTTACGCCCCGCCAATTGATCACCAAAGACCGACGCATTACGGTGGAGTTTCAATATTCTGAAAGACGCTATGCTCGTCCACTCTTGCAGGCTTCTTTCGCTTGGAAGAATGGAGATAAATCGGCATTCCTCAATGTGTACTCTGAAAATGATGCGCGAAACCAACCGCTGCAGCAGGAACTTTCCGACGACGATAAGGCAATACTAGCAGCCGGCGGCGATGATTTTCTTGCCGTGTTTCGCAGCGGAATTGACAGTTTGGGCTACCTCAACAGTGAGGTGCGGTATGCGCTGGTGGATTCGTTGGGTTTCGATAGTGTGTTTGTCTATTCCGACGACTCCACTCGGGCTCATTACCGGGTTAGTTTTTCATTGGTAGGGTTGGGTAATGGTGACTATTTGGAGAATGGATTCTCTTCAAACGGGCGCATCTACCGCTGGGTTGCCCCGCTTTTCGATGGAACCCAGTGGGTCAAACAGGGGGCCTTCGCTCCGATAATTTTGTTGGCTTCACCCAAAAAAAATCAGATGCTTTCCACAGGGTTTTCCATTCCGGTTGGGCGCACTCAAAACGTCTTTTGGATTGCTGAAGGTGCGCTGTCTAATCGCGACTTAAATACGTTTTCGTCTATTGATTCCTCCGATGATCTCGGAATGGCAGCACGCACTCGGTTGCAATGGAACGAATTCAGGTCTGTAGCGGATGGAAATGCTTGGATGGCCGACAGTACCAAGCAGCGCCTGACTTCTGCAACAGTCACCTACGAGTTCACACACAAGAATTTCAACGCGATAGAACGCTTTAGAGAGGTAGAGTTTACCCGTAACTGGAATCTTAAAAGTATTACGGTTACAGGGGCACACCAGCATTGGATTACCGCGCAAGGGGCCTTGCGGAATAAGGCGTGGGGGAAGGCAGGACTCTCGGCAGATGTGTTGTCTTTGTCCGATGTATTTTCAGGCTACCGTGTAAAGGGCACTACCGACATCTACACGCGCAGACGGTTTTTATCGCAAACAGAAGCTTCATTTTTGTTGACATCCGGCGCTGTCAGCTCTATGTTCGCTCGGCATAAAGGCCGCACAGCGCAAGACATAGGAAAGCTTCGCTTTATGCTCACTGATGAGTTCGAACGAAATGTATTCACGACGGCCGACACCGTGCAAACATCGTCGTATGAGTTTTTGGATTGGGAGTTTTCTGTGGGTAATGCGGATACAGTGAAAAAAACCATTCGGTTTTTCTACCGTGATCGTGTCGACCGGAAACCTTCGCAAGACATCCTAACAGATGCTGCCCGGGCAGATCATTATGGCATGCAGTGGACACAACGATGGAAAAACGATAGCCGAATCTCGTTGCAAGTAAGTAATAGAAGGCTTCGCGTTATTGATCCGGAATTGTTTACCCTTGCTCCTGAAAACACGCTGTTGGCTCGTGGGGAATACACTGCCAAGTTGTGGAAGGGGGCAATTCAAAATACCACGTTCTATGAAATCGGTTCGGGGTTAGAACAACGGCGTGAGTTTATCTATCTTGAGGTCCCGGCCGGACAAGGTATCTATGTGTGGAACGACTACAATGCCGACAATGTGAAGGACTTGAATGAGTTTGAGGTCGCAGTTTTTGCCTATGAGGCGAACTACATACGCAGTTTTGTGCAAAGCAATGACTATGTTAAAACGTATTCCAATCAACTGAGTGAGTCGGTGCTCTTCCAGCCTGCGCGCGTCTTAAAAGCACTAAAACCGATGGGACGTTTCTGGGCCCGCTGGAGTGCCGCAAGTACGTTTCGTATCGAGCGAAAAACGTCTCAGGAAGATGGCCCAGAACGTTTCAATCCCATCTTGAGCGACCTCCCCGATTCCGTGCTGTTAACCTCTCAGGGACTTGTGCGAAATATCCTTTATTTCAACAAGGCAAAACCGGTTTTTGGAATGGACTACACACACCAGTTGCTCGAGAATCGAAATTTATTGAGCAACGGTTTCGAGAGCCGAAATGAGCAATTAAACCTGTGTGCGCTGAGATGGAACTTTTGGAAGGCATTCACATTTTTTCAAGAAGTGCGTTGGGGCGATAAGCGCGCCCAATCCGATTTTCTAAATGGAAGAAATTTCCTAATTCAATACAACCAATGGCAGCCCAAACTCACTTACCAGCCATCTCCTCTGCTAAAGGTGAGTGCTCTTGCTCAGTATGCCGACAAACGAAATGTACAATCGACCGAACGTGCCTTGGTGAGAAGACTTGGGGCTGAGTGCGCCTGGAATGTACCGGATAAAGGCAGTATTCGATGGGAAGTGAATTTGTATGCTATTGACTTCACAGGCACAACCACCAATTCGTTGGCCTTTGAAATGTTGGAGGGCCTTCAGCCCGGACACAATTATACTTGGCTTGTTTC
This sequence comes from Chryseobacterium gleum, assembly GCA_945869405.1. GTDB lineage: Bacteria > Bacteroidota > Bacteroidia > Flavobacteriales_D > Sanyastnellaceae > JAIBBG01. Next base: position 7,267 of record CAMBPD010000022.1, read on the forward strand.
GTGGCAGCGCAATGTCGCCGAGAATATTCAACTCAATATACAATACAATGGACGCAAGCCGCAAGATGTGCGAACGGTCCACGCCGGGAGTGTTCAAGTTCGGGCAGTGTTCTAATTGGCCAGCGCTAGCAAGCAATGGCTTTTAAGAAAAACATGGACTCACTGTAACCTTTGTGCAGCCATCTCACGTTAAACCCCCTCGTAAGTTCTCATGTTGAGAAATTAGATAGTTTAATTGTTTTCATTTGCAGAAAGGTCATCCAGCGGGATGGCCTTTCTGCTTTTTATTTCAACTTTTTAGTCCTATGATTGTTGTCTATTAAAATAATAAATATGCGTTACATACTTTTCACCCTCTGCTTTTTGTCGACGCTTGCAATGGCAGCACAAACAAATGAAACATTGTCGATAGGTGCTACGGCTCCTGCGGCTGACATCAAGATGAAGGATATCTCTGGCGCTGAGTATGCACTCAGTGACCTCAAGAATACGCATGGTTTATTGGTGATATTTTCATGCAATGGCTGTCCATTTGTTGTCGGTGGTGAGGGCAGTGAGGGTTGGGAAGGACGCTATGAGGAGCTCCGCGCGTTGGCAGTGTCCAACGGAATTGGAATGGCGCTCATCAACAGCAACGAAGCAAAGCGAGACAAGGGCGACGACATGAAGAGCATGCAGACTCGAGCAAAGGAACATGGTTTTGCACAATGCAACTATTTGTTGGATGTAAACTCAACCGTTGCAAATGCGTTTTTTGCGCGCACGACTCCTCACGTCTTCCTTTTCGATAGCTCTATGAAGCTTGTTTACAAAGGAGCTATCGACGATAACGTATCTGATAGTTCAAAGGTGAAAGAAACCTATTTGAAAGATGCCTTGAAAAACTTGGCGGCCGGAAAGAAAATAAAGCCTCAAGAGACGAAACCTGTGGGTTGCAGCATTAAGCGGGTAGGATAACAGAACCCCGTTACTTGTTGCTTGGTATCCACATAAAAAAGTGTGGATTGTTCTTGAATTTCTCAATGTCCTTCGACCCTATGAGTAGGGCCAAATCGACCAGCCACAATACGCCACCACCTCCAAAAGTCAATGTGTAGGCTGCTGGTACCCTTACGTCGGTGCCCAAATAGAGCCGATGCATACCGAATAGTCCAAGGCTTAGGTCGAGAGCTATTGCCACTAGCCGAGGGTTTTCTGATTGGCTTAGACGTCTGTTGATTTTCCAAGCGCCGTCGTCGTTCTGTTCCAGCATAACTCCCCCAAGTAAACCCTCAGGGTAAGATTGTGCAACTGATAACTTGGCTTGCGCCAAAAGCGCAAACAATGGGAAGAGGAGGAGGAGTAGGCTTCGCATAGTTGGAGCCTCCGACCAAACGGGTTAGGTTAAAATCAACATGGCATCGCCGTAGGCCCAAAAGCGGTATTTATTCTTTATCGCTTCGTTGTAGGCTTCCATAATTAAGTCGTAACCACCGTATGCCGTAACACACATGAGTAATGCGCTCTCGGGTTGATGGAAATTGGTAATCAAACTATCCGCAATGTTGAATTCGAAGGGAGGGTAAATGAATTTGCTAATCCAGCCATCGTATGGCTTCAATAATCGGTCGGTGCTCACACTGCTTTCAAATGCGCGTAATACAGTATTGCCTACTGCACAAACTCGGTGACCCGTCTGCAAGGCATGGTTCACGACTTGAGCAGTTTCCGCGGGAATAATGCACTGTTCGCTTTCCATTTTATGCTTTGTGAGATCTTCCACTTCCACTTGACGGAAAGTGCCAAGGCCGATGTGCATCGTTAGTTCTGGCATGTGAACGCCTTTGATTTCGGCGCGCTTCAATAACTCGCGGCTGAAGTGCATACCTGCCGTTGGAGCCGCTACCGAGCCTTCGTGCTTGGCGAAAATGGTTTGGAACCACTCTTCGTCTTCAGGTTGCACCGGGCGTTGGATGTATTTGGGAATTGGTGTCTCTCCAAGTTTGTAGATCAGTGCTTTGAATTCCTCGTGTGTGCCGTCAAACAAAAAACGAAGGGTGCGGCCTCGAGATGTCGTGTTGTCGATAACCTCAGCAACGAGTTCATCGTTTTCTCCGAAATACAACTTGTTGCCTATGCGGATTTTTCGAGCAGGGTCCACAACAGTGTCCCACAATAAACTTTGAGAATTGAGCTCACGAAGCATAAATACCTCGATCATGCTTCCGGTTTTCTCTTTGTTTCCTAACATGCGCGCAGGAAAAACGCGCGTGTTGTTGTTCACCATAACATCGCCTTCCTCGAAGTAGTCAAGGACGTCTTTGAACATTTTGTGTTCAATTTTTCCTGTCCGTTTGTTTACCACCATAAGGCGGCTTTCATCGCGGTGTTTGGCGGGATGCTGAGCAATCAGTTCCTCCGGCAGTTTGTATCGAAACTGCCCTAGCTTCATCATGGAAATCAATATTCTAAGATTTTAAATGTGGTAGCCGAATGTACGATTTTCAAATGCCTTTGTAAAGAGAAAGTTTGTAAGGTGCTGAAAACCAATGAAAAATAGTCACTTTTCAAAGCTAGCCAATCGCTCGAGCAACGTTTCTACGCTCCAAGCATCGTTTACATGGAAGGGCACGCTTTGGCTGCGGCGAAGGCTGCTTAGGTGTGATCCGCTGTTTGATTTTTGGCCTATTTCATGGGCCAAGGTCCGGATGTAGGTTCCCTTGCTGCACGCAATTCGAAAGGTTGCTTCGTTGTTGTGGAAGCTTGTTATATCAAACGCATCCACATGAATACGCACTGCTGGTATCTCCACGTGTTCGCCGCGACGAGCCGCTTTGTAGGCTCGTTGGCCGTCGATGTGTTTGGCGCTGTAACCCGGTGGTATTTGCATTTGCTCTCCTTCGAAGCTTTTGGCGATGGTCAATAAAAGTTCAGTGGTCAGGTGCTCGGTGGAAAAATCACCTTGCGGTTGAGTTTCTAAATCGAAGCTGGGTGTTGTTTGTCCGAAGGCAATAGTGCCGGTGTATTCTTTTGAGCCCGCTTGCAGGCTGTCTATGCTGCGCGTCAGTGAGCCCGTACAAATTACCAACAGACCCGTTGCAAGTGGGTCTAATGTGCCAGCATGTCCAATTTTGAACCGCTGCGCGTGGCCGTGTTGATTCGCAGGAATAGCCACTTTGTGCTTCACAAACCCCTTTATTTTGTTCAGCACATCGAAGCTTGTCCATCCCAACGGCTTGTCGATGAGCAACAAGCTACCGGAAATGAATTCTTCGATAGTTTCAAATGAATTTGGGGATTTCATACAGAGTGCAAAAGTAAAACCTCCTTCGATGTTCATCAAAAGATTAAGAAAATCGTTTAGTTTTGAAACAATGAAGCCATTCGTACATTTCTTATTTATCGCCTTGTTTGCTCAAGCCTGCACCTCACCCGCTGAGCGTGCCGCAGGATACAACGATCGCATAATTGGCGAACAGAAAGCGATTGTAGACGATTTGGCGTTTATGGATTCAACCTTCAGCGACACAAATGCAACCAAGGAATGGGTCGGCCTCAACTATGCCAATTTACAGGCACAAGTGAAGCGTTCTATTTTGGCCTTAGACAGCATTGGACCCTTCCAAACGGACCCCTCACTTCAACTTTCTGCGAAGGAACTTTTTAGGACTTACGAGGCTTTGGTGGATTTTGAGTACAAAAAGCTCGTAGAAATAAAACTTTTGCCTGCTGAAAGCGTAGACATCGCAATTGTTGACTCTAACCTGGCCATACAAGACCGCATCTCGATCCAATCTAGGATTGCTCAAGAACGTTTTTACAAGGCTCAGGAAGAATTCGGCAAGAAGTACAATATTGAATTCGAATAAAGGTGAGGCCATGAAGAAAATGATAGTGTTGTGGGCGGCCCTATTAGCCACTATAGGTGCGCTAAACGCTCAAAGAGGTATGTTGGATAATGCGGTTGGTCTTAGACTTGGCCTTGGATCGGGAGTCTCTTTTCAACACTTTACGAGCAATCGCAATGCTTTTGAAGCAATAGCATACCAACGTTTTGGTGCTGCCAATCTAACCTTGCTTGCTGAGGCCCACGAACAAATGTTTGACGTACGCGGATTACGCTACTTCTACGGTGCAGGCGCCCACGCTTGGGTGTTCAATAAAAATAGCGTGCTCCAGGATAACATACTTCGCGAAAACTCCTATGCACTCGGGTTAGACGCTATTGTGGGTATTGCCTACTACTTGCGTTCTTTTCCACTTCAATTTAGTGTCGATTGGAAGCCAGGTATCAATTTGCTTGGAAGCCACTATATCGAATGGGATAGCGGTGCTTTAAGCGTGCGATACCGATTCTAAGAAAACTCAAGCGTTGGCCTAGTTCGCGCCCGCATGTGCGGAGTGCCCGTTAAATCTCGTTAAGTGGGAAGAGCATCTCGCATGTCAATCACCACCTTTGCGATTCCATAAAAGATTCTTTGTAGTGTGCCGCACAAACTGATTTTTAGGGAAATTGCAGTCGTCCAATGAATACCAAGTACATCCAATGGTTTGGGGTGCTCAGCGCCATCGCCGTTTCTGGCTTAATTGCCATACAAGTCTATTGGATAACCAATGTGTTTACACTCCGTGAGCAGGAGTTCTCTGATCACGTTAATTCAGCACTTAAAAAAATCTGTAGTGATTTAGAAGTTCGCGAGACCGCTTTGATGGTCGCAGGGTCTTCGCCTGCTTCAATGAGTCTTAGTGCACCAAACAGGGAGAATTTGGTGATCAATTATGGCGACGGTGATGTGAATGTTTTACCACAGTCTAGCTTTGGAACCGACAGTGTTTCAGTGGATCCCTTGGTGGCCGTCGGTGTAAAGGATGCTCGCATCCTTTCCCAATCAGGCATCTTAGATGATATCATGGGCGGATTGCTGGAATTAGATATTTACACCAGTGTCATTGATCGAATTGATACATTGGTGCTCGACACCTTGTTGGGTCGAGCGTTTGCGTCACAGGGAGTGCGCGCTGAATACGATTATGGCGTATTTAATAAGCTGTCGCAACCAGAGATAATTCCCATTAACTCAAAGCTGTCTGCCGAACGCATTCTCCAAGAGGGTTATCGAATTCAGTTGTTTCCTAACGACCCAATTGCCGACCCAAACTATCTCTGTGTGTGGTTTCCGCGTGAGAAGCAATATGTCATAAGCACCATGGGAACAATGCTCACTACCTCGGTTATATTGATGCTCCTCATCATGTTGCTGTTCTCGTTTTCCATCAATACCATCTATAAGCAAAAGAAGCTAAGTGAGATCAAGAATGACTTCATCAACAATATGACGCATGAATTGAAAACACCTATCGCTACAATTTCCCTTGCGTGTGAAGCGCTGAGCGACCCAGATATGCGCACAGGAGAGCGAGCCATCATCAATTATGTGGGAATGATTCGTGAGGAAAACAAGCGTTTGGGTATACTGGTAGAGAATGTGTTGCGAACGTCCATCTACGAGCAGGGTCAGATGAAGTTGAAGCTTCAGCAGTTTGATGTGCATCAAGTGATTTTGCAGGTAATTGCGAATATTCAAATTCAGGTGAAAGCGCGCAACGGACAAATCGTCACTCGTTTTTATTCCAAAAACTCCCTCGTCAGTGGTGATCAGTTGCACATAACCAATGTCATTTATAATCTTATCGATAATGCCGTTAAGTACACCGAGGGAGCTCCCTTGGTTGAAATTCAAACGTTCGACGAGTCGCAAAGTATTGCCATAGCTTTTAGCGACAATGGTATGGGAATCAGTAAGGAGAACCAACGCAAAATTTTTGATAAACTATACCGTGTTCCCACCGGAAATATTCACAACGTAAAAGGCTACGGGTTGGGGTTAAGTTATGTGAAAGGAGTAATGGAGATGCATGGCGGCACGGTTGATGTTGTTAGCGAAATCAAGAAGGGTAGTACCTTCACAATTCATATACCCATTGAACATGAAAAAGAAAACAAGAATTCTACTTTGTGAAGACGACCCTAATTTGGGAATGCTTTTGAAAGATTACCTAATAGCCAAAGGTTTCGAGACCGAGCTAGCGGTAGATGGAAACGAAGGGCTGAAGATGTTCCGCCGGACAACTTTTGATTTTTTGATTTTGGATGTAATGATGCCTCAAAAGGATGGATTCACCCTGGCTAGCGAAATCCGACAGGATGACAAACACACCCCAATTTTGTTTCTTACTGCCAAAAGCATGAAGGAAGATACCTTGGAAGGGTTCAATGCTGGCGGAGACGATTACATGACCAAGCCTTTCAGTATGGAGGAATTGTTGGCGCGCATTCAAGCTATTTTAAGACGCTCCTCACCACTCCCCGCCGATAATGAGGATGTGCAGTTCACCATTGGTTCATACTCATTTGATTATAGAAAGCAAAAGCTTACCGCTTCTGGTGTCGAGGTGAAATTGACAACCAAGGAAAATGAACTTATGTATCTTCTTTGCAAAAACAAAAACGGGGTGATGGAGCGTGGCTATGCACTCAAAGCGGTATGGGGCGATGATAATTACTTTAATGGTCGCTCAATGGATGTATACGTGGCGAAATTGCGCAAGCACTTAAAAGACGACCCAGCCGTGGAGATCATCAATATTCATGGTAAAGGATTCAAGTTGCTGGCCCCTTAACCTCCGCATAAGAACAAATATTTGGGCAGAATTTGCGTCGATGTATTGAACAGATTTCGGAAAAAGTTTCCGCTATGTTGTTTTGAGCATTACTTTCGCGCCTGAATTTTAACCGTCTACAATGTCTCAAAATACAGGTAAAGTTTCTCAAATTATTGGTCCAGTAGTGGATATTTCATTCACAGCTGGCCAAAAACTCCCCAACATTCTTGATGCGCTTGTAATTAAGCGCCCAGGTGGTGATCTCATCCTAGAATGTCAACAGCATATCGGGGAAGACACGGTTCGCGCTATTGCGATGGATGCTACAGAAGGATTGCAACGCGGTCAAGAAGTGTTCACCACTGGCGCCAACATCACCATGCCCGTTGGAGAGGCCATCAAAGGTCGCTTGTTCAATGTGGTGGGTAATGCTATCGATGGTATGCCAGAGGTAAGCAAGGAAGGAGGAAGATCCATCCACCGCCAGCCTCCACGCTATGAAGATTTATCTACATCTGCAGAAATCCTTTTCACAGGTATTAAGGTAATCGACTTGATAGAGCCGTATTCCAAGGGTGGAAAAATCGGTTTGTTTGGTGGTGCCGGTGTAGGCAAAACAGTTTTGATTCAAGAATTGATAAATAATATCGCTAAGGCCTACGACGGTCTTTCAGTTTTTGCCGGCGTTGGCGAGCGCACACGTGAAGGAAATGACCTTCTGCGTGAAATGATTGAGGCCGGAATCATCAAGTACGGCGAGGAGTTTATGCATGGAATGGAAAAGGGCGACTGGGATGTATCTAAAGTTGACCCCAAGGAGTTGGCTAAGTCTCAGGCGACTTTCGTATTCGGTCAGATGAATGAGCCTCCGGGAGCTCGCGCTCGCGTTGCCTTGTCTGGTCTTACAGTTGCGGAGTATTTCCGTGATGGTGACGAGAAATCTGGTGGTCGCGACATTCTATTCTTCATCGACAATATCTTCCGCTTCACCCAAGCGGGTTCTGAAGTGTCAGCCCTCTTGGGCCGTATGCCTTCAGCAGTGGGGTACCAGCCAACACTAGCCTCGGAGATGGGTGTCATGCAAGAGCGTATTACCTCAACCAAGCGTGGTTCTATCACCTCGGTTCAGGCAGTTTATGTTCCTGCCGATGACTTGACCGATCCAGCACCAGCAACCACATTTGCTCACTTGGATGCTACCACTGTGTTGAGTCGTAAAATTGCTGAGTTGGGTATCTACCCTTCAGTAGATCCACTCGATTCTACGTCACGTATTTTGACCCCGCAAATTGTGGGTGATGAGCACTACGGCTGCGCCCAACGCGTAAAGCTCATCCTTCAACGCTATAAAGAATTACAAGATATTATCGCCATCCTAGGTATGGACGAATTGTCAGAAGAGGATAAGCTTTCGGTTTACCGCGCGCGCAAAGTGCAGCGTTTCCTTTCGCAGCCTTTCCACGTTGCTGAACAATTCACAGGAATAAAGGGGACACTTGTTCCAATTGAAGACACTATCAAAGGATTTAACATGATTCTTGACGGACATTGCGACGATATTCCTGAATCTGCATTCAATATGAAGGGGACTATAGAAGAGGCAATCGAAGCAGGAAAGAAAATGTTGGCCGAGGCTGCCGCACGTTAATTCTGATATGAAAACCACATGAAAGTTGAGATCATAACCCCTGAAGCTACATTGTTCGAAGGCGATGGAACACTTGTTTTCCTTCCTGGAAGAGATGGTGGCCTTGGTGTTCTGAATAATCACGCCCCCCTTATCTCATCGTTAAAAAAGGGTGTTGTGCGCGTGAAAGATCAATCGGGCAAAGAGCACCGTTTTGATGTGAAAGGCGGGACTGTAGAGGTATTCAACAACAAAGTGACCATCTTGGCAGAATAAGCCATGACGCAATGATATCCAAAAGGGCTGAGTATTTCAGCCCTTTTTTGTTGGGCATTAGTCAACCAAATTCCGTTGAAATGTATCTATTCGGGTGTATCGGCAGTATAAATTGACTGATATGAATAACGCCCACCATCCGTCACAATTCGGATGCAACGTTTAAGCTGTTGAGTCGTCTTATATTACATACATTTACATCCTTCGCTGGACTATCTGAAAACCCTCGAATCATGCGATTTCTCGGGAATGCCCTTGTATTTGGCTTTTTATTCATCGGCCCTTTGGGAGCGAGTGCTCAGCTACAGGCTTCTGGCACATCTTTCTGGCTTGGGTTTATGGCAAACGCCACCGACGGACCTGAGGATGAGTTGGTGGTAACGATCTCATCACATTATGCAACTTCTGGAGTAATCGAAATACCTGGTCAAGGCTGGGGTCAGAATTTTTATGTGGATGCCCAATCGAGCGTTCAGATCACAGTGCCTGATGGTTTGGCTGAAATTTCCAATGATCAATTCATCGAGAATCGCGCGGTCCACATAGAAAGTGATCAACCCGTAACCGTCCAAGCGCTGAATTATGCTCAAAGCAGCGCCGATGCTACGCGTATACTACCGGAGCCCTTGCTGGGCACAAAATACATTGCTGCGAGTTACCAAGGGTTGGCCGATAATGGTTCGGAGTTACTCATCGTTGCAACACAGAATGGAACAGAGATGCAGATTGTGCCCAGCACCACAACCAGTGCAGGCAATTCAGCGGGGGTTCCGTTTACGCTTCAACTCGACAGAGGTGAATGTTATCGAATAGAGGCGTCTGGTACAAATGATCTTACAGGAACACAGATTACAGCCACTGCAGCAAGCGGAAAATGCAGGCCATTCGCGGTTTTTGCCGGTGCGGGTTGTGCTAATATTCCTGTGAATTGCTTTCAGGCCTGCGATCACTTGTATGAACAAATGGTCGACTTGGAAAAATGGGGTACGAATTACGTTGTCACTCCATTTGGTTTCGCTATTAGCCCGGATTATTCGAGTATTCCAGAACCTCGGTATACCTATCGAATAATTGCGGCCCTCGATGGCACCTCAATTACCATAGACAATGTCAATGCTGTTGCTCTGCAAGCTGGTGAGTTCATAGAATATGCCGGCGAAACCGATGCACATTGCATTTTTGCCAATCAGCCCATCGCTGTTGTGCAGTATATGCAAGGTATTTCATGCGGGGGAAATGGCGACCCTGCTATGGCGGTGCTCAACCCTCTCAACCATGAGGTTGACTTTGCAGTCATACACGTTGACGAATCAACCGTACTAAATGCACATTTTGTAAATCTTGTCGTGACACCTGAAGCACTTGGTGCTTGTTGGCTCGATGGCTCGATTGTGCCGGCCGGTCTTTTTTCGGTTGCAGGCACTTGCTCCGATTACCTGACGTGCACTATTGAACTTACCTCTGGAGATCATACCTTAGAATGTCCCTCCGGATTTTCCGGAATTCTCTATGGTATTGCCGATGCGGGAACGATCACCACAAGTTATTTAGCAAGCCTTGCCGTAAATATCAATGCGTCGCCTGTTGTTTGGGAGCAAACCGTTTGTTCATCGAGTGACGTTCAATTGGTGGTCCCACCCAATTATAGTTCGCCTCAATGGTACTACGCCGGCACTACCTCGACTTTGCTTTCTTCTGCTGAAATATTCGCTATTGTGGCGCCAATTGAAAATGCCGCGTATGAATTACGGGCGATGGATGCGCTCTCGGGCTGCGTGGATACGTTTTACTATAGTGTAGAATCACCCAACCCAATACCGGTAACAATTTCACAATATCAACCCAGTGTATGTTCGTTTGAAACGGTTACACTCTCAGCAGTGACTTCTCAGCCTTATGCAGTTTTCAATTACAGTTGGTCTCCCGTGGGGGAGTATGTGAATGAAAGCGCAGCACAGATTGCTGTTCAGGCAGAAGAAAATGTGACCTATTCGGTTACACTTACCACCCCCTCGGGATGTGCACAGACGACTGCCAGCACCACGGTGGTTATTACCCAAGGTGATGTTGCGCGATTCGAAGTCATCGACGATTTTCATCAGCTTTGCGCGGGCGCTTCGGTAGATTTAGAGGTGGAAGTGGAGCGCGTAATTTGGCGCGATAATTTTGATCCCGCCATTTCCTGGGGTGATTGGGAGAGTATTTCAGGGGGTGACGAGAACAATGTGTGCGGAACGCTAACAGGGAACGGATTGTATTTTAATGGCGCCTCCCCTCGTGAGGCAATAACGCAACCGCTCGATTTGAGCGGTGGCGGAACAGTTTATTTTTCACTGAAAGTAGCCGATGGCAGCGCTCCCTGCGATGATGCAGAGCCTGGCGATAACGTAGTGCTTTCCTATTCGGTTGCGGGAGGTGCGTGGATAGCCATTCAAACATTCTATGAGTCGGCATACCCCGATTTTGTTTCCATTGATGTGCCACTGCCGTTGCCCGCATCCAATCCAAATACACGCTTGCGCTGGAGACAAAGCGGCTCATACACCATCAACCAAGATAATTGGGTGCTGGAAAATGCCTATGTGGGCCAAATTGCTACAGCTTCTTTCAATTGTGCTTGGACATCCCAAGCAAGCCTGTCGTCGCCTTTTGGAACCATGGTAGAGGCATCACCTACTGCAACCACACTATACGAAGTCACGACCATCGATCCGGCGACTGGATGTGATTATGTGGATTCAGTATTGGTGGAAGTAGGGCAGCCCTTTCAACTTGAAATGCCGAATGAACTCGTTATCTGTTATCCGCAGGAAATTCTTCTTGTGGCTACTCCGAGTGAGCCAGGGATATATACTGTCATGTGGAGTCCCAGTGCCACTATGCAAGGCGGATTTTCATTCAACCCTACGGTAGATGTCCAGCAAACAGAGTTGTACACAGTAGAGGCCAGCTCCGAGTATGGTTGCACGGCCCAGGGTAGTGTTTCTGTTACGTTGGGGTCTCTCTTCTCTTTGAATCTAACCGTAACAAATGATTCGCTGTGCGCGGGCGAAACTGCCACTCTTAACTCTGTACTTTCAGGAGCGGCGGATGGTGTAGTATTTCAATGGAGCGGCGATCCGTCTATTTTGAACGCGGGTTCAGATGCTGTCACCATTACACCTCAGCAAGACGCTGTAATTACATGCTTGGCTATACAGGCCGCTTCAGGTTGCGAGGTTGAGCAAACAATTGCTATTGATGTGACGCCTACTTTTGTAGTGGATGCACTACCCGATTTAATTCAGACGTGCGAAGCCGCAGGCATTTCCGTAGGCGCTGTCACAACCTTAAACGAGCTTGTGCAATGGTCGTGGACACCGGCCAACTGGGTTGTCGACGCTACTGCTCAAAATACGGAGTTGGCAACAGAAAACTCAGGGGTTCTCGTGGTTACGGCTGTAAGTGCTTCTGGTTGCGAGGCTTCGGCTTCCATCGTTTTAGAAGTTTCTCCACTTATCACTGATTTAGGTCCCGATGTAGGCTTGTGTGTGGATGAAACGTACACGCTAAGTGTTGCCTGGCCTCCCGAATACGAAGTGTTGTGGAGCAATGGGTCGATGGATTCAGAGATTTCTGTGAGTTCGAGCGGAACGTATTCGGTTTTTGTTCAAGCTCCTGATGGATGTACTTCTCAAGACCAAGTGGAAGTTACTTTTTTCGATTTTCCCGAACTTGATCTGGGAGCAGACACAGCGGTTTGTGAGGGTGATGAGATTCGTTTGCAGGCTGGAGATCCGGGATTGGATTATATCTGGAATACTGGGCAACTATCACGAGAGATTTTTGTGACACAGCCGGGTGTGTATCATGTTCAGGTAACCAATGGCTATTGCCTCTCGCTTGATACAATTGAACTCATTTTTCATTCCTTGCCGGTGCAGCCGTTTCTGCCGGAATATGAGTATTGCTTTGAAGCGAGCAACGAATCTTTCTACCTCGATGCAAAAAACATAGGCTCATCCTATGTCTGGAATAATGACTCTTTATCGCGGGTATTCATAGTGCCGTCACCCGGGACCTACTCGGTACTTGTAACCACTGAAAATGGCTGTGGTCTTCAATTCGAAACTACGGTGACGCAGCAATGTATAGAGGCCTTGTTTGTGCCTAATTCGTTTACTCCGGATGGCGACGGTATTAATGATGCCTGGCAAGTGTTCGGCGTGAACATCATGAACTACCACTTGCAATTGTATAATCGCATGGGGGAGATGTTTTATGAGAGTTTTGACCTTGCTAAACCTTGGCTTGGCCAGCGCAGAGATGGCACTCAATACGTAGACTCAGAGGTCTATCCCTACATCATACGCTATCAGGTAGTAGAGGAGAACGACGTTTTAAGTGCAGAGAAAATCGTAAAAGGTTTTGTGTCGCTCATTCGCTGAGCCTATTTTCCTTCAATCAACTTGTACAACTCATCTAGCTTGGGTTGAAGAATAATCTCAATACGTCGGTTCTTCGATTTGTCGGCCTCATCCACAGGGTGGAATTCGCTGCGGCCTGCAGCACTCAAAATCTGCGGTTGAACAGTGCTATTTGCCAAGATTATTTTAACTACCTCTGTCGCACGCAATACACTTAAGTCCCAATTGTCTTTCGGGTATGCAGGTGCGCTCAGTTTATCGGTATCGGTATGGCCTTCTACCAACACCTCCATATCGGTGTCGTTTTCTATGGCTTTGGCCAAATCCACCAGCGCCTTTTTGCCTTTTGGATCGACCACTGTGCTTCCTGTTGCAAAAAGTAGTTGCGCTTCCATGCTCACATATACTTTTCCATCTTTTTCGCTAACCGTAAGTCCTTTGTCTTTAAACCCAAGTAGGGCTGCTTGTACTTTGTTTTTTAGCGCTTCGCTGGAGGCTTGCTGGTCGGTAAGTAGTTTTTCTAAATCGTCGAGGCGCTTCTGCTTTTCTGCAAGCTCTGCATTGGTTAGATCTATTGCGGTTTGTTTTTCATTCAAATCTTTTTCAAGATCCTTCAGCATGTCTTCCTTTTTTTGTAGCGACTCTTGTGTTCGATTCAATTCCTCCACCAGCTTCTTGTTTTCACCCGTCGCTTGAGAAAGCAACTCGCTACTTTTCTTGGATAGAATTTCGTTGAGCTCGTTGATCTTGTCGTATTGCGTTTTCAATTGGCGGTATTCCTTGCCAAACTGCATTGTGTCGCCCGATAGTTCGCGTATTTCAACTTGATGAGCCTCTACCTTGTTTTGTAAATCTTTATTTCCCGCTTCTAGTAATTCATTTGATTTTTTTAGTGCTGCGAGGTCTTTATCACACGTGTTCCTCTTGGATTCCATTTCGGCGAACTTACGTTGTGGGACGCAACTGCTCAAAACGGCAGCGCTAGCGAGAACGAATATCAAAATGTGTTTCATAGTAGCTTTAATTGGTCACAAATGTGCATCTTCAACTGAAAATGATAGCAGTTCCGACTTGAATGTTTTTAACCGATGAATGTGCAGTGAATTAGACCATCCATGCCTGGACGTCTTCTAGCTGTATGGCTGGAATGTCAAGTTTGTTCTTTTTCCTGTATCCATTGAGTTGTTGGTGGATAGCGGTTGGTTTACTGCTCTTGAGCTTTTCAATGGTGTCGAAGCCGGCCTTGATAACATGCTCAGCCCAAATTTCTGATATGCCAATGGAGATAAAATCCTGCACATTTGGCCCTGCCTGGAATTTTTCTGGACGCATTTGGGGAAAAAACAGGACTTCCTGAATCGCTTCATTGTTGGTTAGAAACATCACCAGACGATCAACGCCAATACCCATTCCTGAGGTAGGTGGCATACCATATTCGAGTGCGCGCAGAAAGTCTTGATCTACTAACATCGCTTCGTCGTCGCCGCGCTCTTGCAGCTTCAATTGATCTTCGAATCGTTGACGTTGATCAATCGGGTCGTTGAGTTCACTGTAGGCGTTGGCTACCTCCTTTCCGTTGATCATAAGTTCGAATCGTTCGGTAAGATCGGGGTTTTCGCGGTGACGCTTGCACAAAGGCGACATTTCAACGGGGTAGTCCATGATGAATGTAGGTTGAATGAAATTGCCTTCGCACTTGGCACCAAATATCTCGTCGATCAACTTTCCTTTTCCCATGGATTCACTTACTTCAATACCGATTGTTTTGGCGAATGCCGCCAATTCAACCTCCGACTTTCCGGTAATGTCGAATCCTGTGTATTGTTCTATTGCAGCCGTCATGGTTATGCGTTGAAAAGGCTTGCCAAAATCGATGGTGCGATCGGCAAATTGCACAGCAGACGTGCCCATCGCTTCGTTGCACACATGGCGAATCATGGATTCTGTGAAGTCCATCATCCAGTAGTAATCCTTGTATGCCACGTAAATTTCCAGGACGGTAAATTCCGGGTTGTGGGTGCGGTCCATACCTTCATTGCGAAAGTTGCGACTGAACTCATATACCCCTTCAAAGCCACCTACAATCAAACGTTTCAAGTAAAGCTCATTGGCGATACGCAGATACATGGGCACATCAAGTGCATTGTGGTGTGTGGTGAAGGGTCTGGCAGAGGCTCCGCCTGGTATGGCTTGTAGCACGGGGGTGTCTACTTCTAGATAGCCTTGCGCGTTGAAGAAATTGCGCATGGCATTCACGATTTTCGTACGAGCAATAAACGTTTCGCGTACTTTTTCATTTACAACCAAATCGACATAGCGCATGCGATAGCGCATTTCCGGATCGGTGAAGGCGTCGTGCACAACACCGTCTTTATCAGTCTTTACCACGGGCAGTGGCTTAACCGATTTTGCAAGTAGCGTGAATGATTCCACGTGCACCGATATTTCACCCACGCGCGTGGTGAAAAGAGTGCCCGTCACTCCAATGAAGTCGCCGAAATGCAGCAGATGTTTAACTACATCCTTGTAGAGGGTTTTGTCTTCGCCAGGGCATATGGAGTCGATGTTGATGTATATCTGAACCTTCCCTGTTGAATCTTGAAGTTGAGCAAAACTAGCTTTCCCCATGTCGCGCATGTTGTGCAACCTGCCCGCGATGGTAACCGATTTTCCCTCCTCGTAATGCGACAGTATTTCCATAGCATTGCTCGTTGTTGGAAATGCTGCAGCAGGAAAGGGGTCGATACCCAAGGAGCGAAGTTTATCGAGCGATTCGCGTCGCACGAGTTCTTCAGGAGAGAGCTGTTGATTCATGCAGCAAATGTAATCTTGAGTGTTGCCTCCCGTGGCCTATTCCCAAATCAAAACAATGAACAATTGCAAGGGGTTTATCGAAAGTGAGGATTAATAAAAAACCCGGCCAGAGGCCGGGTTTTTTATCTCAACATAAGGAGAGTATTTCTTATCGACGCTCGTAGCGGTTGTCTTCCACGTGAGCAGCTTCTTTGAACGAGTTGAATACGGTGCTGGCCGCTTTCTGCTGGTAGGTTGAGGTAGCGCGGTCTTGGTCTGTTTGGTAGTTATCTACCGATTCAGCGGTGGTAATATCAGCGTTACGCTGAATTACGTAGATACCGCCTTTACCGACAATAGCCTTCGACATTTTACCGGTACCTAGACCGAAGCATGCGCCGATTATTGTGTTCTCTGGCATACTCACTCCACTTGAAGGGAGGTTTGAGTTGCGCATTGAAACATTCTCTGCGGTTTTTACCTCGCTGCCTATGCGCGCTGCAATGTCTGTCAATGAACCCTCATTCATCATCGCAGTGTACTTCTCTGCTTTTTTCTCTTTGATGGCTTCAATCTTCATTGCATCGTAAACGTTCTCTAAGGTTGGGACACCTTTTTCTTTCACTTCTGTGAGAGCAACGATTACATAGTCTTTTCCGATCATCATGGGCTGTGATACTTCCCCTAGCTCGGCACCATAGGCCCAGCCCACGAGTTCTCCTGCTTCGGCAAGGCTTCCAACAGACGTTGCATTTGCCTTAAGGTTTTTGCCTTCAATGAGTTTAGTGCCGCCGTTGAGCGTATCTGCCGCCATGCGGAAAGAAGCCGTGTCGGAGCAGTTGATAGAAAACTCTTTGGCAAGAGCATATGCACCTTTGACGGTCTTACTGCTTGGCTCAATAGCGCGTTCGATTTGAGCAATTTTAGTGTAAGGGAAATTTTTACCCGTTACTTCGATAAGGTGCCATCCGAAGTCACTTTCAACAATTTGCAATGACCCCACTGCACCGTTGAAACAAGCATCTTCAAACGGCTTCACCATTTGGCCGCGGCTGAACTTGCCAAGGTCTCCGCCTTGGGCTCCACTTCCTGGATCCTCAGAATACTGTTTCGCGATTTCTGCAAAGTTGTTGCCTTTCGCAATTACTGTTTTCAATGAATCGAGCTTGCTTTGGCCAGTCGCTTTGTCTTTGATAAGAATATGACGAGCTTCAACGCTGTTGTTGTCTACGCCGCGCTTGCTTGACTTTACCACATAATAACGACCGTTGTGCACGAATGGACCCATAACACTTCCGATAGAGTCGCTTTTGATTCGAGCTTCAACATCGGCAGGAAGCATTCCGTCTGTATAGTTGATGTAGGCTTCGGCTGGGTTGCTAGCATTATTAGACGCATATATTGAGTCGCTTTTTGCTGTAAGGAAGTCCACAGCCATTTGCTCCAAAGACTCGCGCATCGATGCGCTATCTGCCGGAGTGGCTTGAACAGGGAAGTTAAGATATTT
>CAMBPD010000023.1 GCA_945869405.1 Chryseobacterium gleum
CCACAACCGGTGCTGGTTAAGATGGATGAGCGCGCACCTCCAGTTGCGAAGAGCGATTGCATGCGAGTAGATTGAGCGTTAGAGAACATGTACATACACGCATCGTCAGTGTAGTCCATATAGTTCATGAACAGATCTCCGTTGGGGCCGTTACTGCAAGTGACGCGGGGGAAAGCCGGGCATCCGTAATTCGGTCCTGCGGCATTGGGAGTGTCTGTAACCAGGTCGCTACCGGTACAGCCTGTGCCGTCATCACCCCAAATGTGAAACAAGTTCAGCCAGTGACCCACTTCGTGTGTTGCAGTGCGGCCCTTGTTGAACGGAGCCGTTGCCGTGCCATTTGTTCCGAAGTATTGATAGTCACATACCACGCCGTCCGTGCTTGCAGAACCGCCGGGGAACTGGGCGTATCCAAGTATGGAACCGCTGATGTCGCACACCCAAAGGTTCAGGTATTTACCCGCATTCCAGGGATTCGATCCACCCGTGGAGGAAGATTTTACGGTGTTGTTTGTTCCGAAAGATGTTGCGGAGGTTGGCACACGTAAAATCCCACTGGTTGCATTACCGTTGGGGTCTACGGTAGCGAGGCAAAATTCGATATTGGCATCTGCTGCCAATCCCGAAAATGCCGATGGAATATTTGCTGCATCGGCGTTTAGTTTGCGAAAGTCTTGGTTGAGAACAGTAATCTGCGATTGAATTTGTGAGTTGCTAATGTTCTCTGCGGTTGTGTTATACACTACGTGTACTACAACAGGGATAGTTACAAGCGCACGCGACTCACCGGCATTGTTTACCGTGAAATTGCGTGTAAACTCTTCAATTTCTGCTCTGCGATTGATGATGCTCGGGTCTGCCTGCTCTAGCATTTGCTGGTATTCGTTTGTGCCGCAAATACGCTGTGCTTGAAGGCTTGTTTGCAGACCAACAATCAATGCGATGAATGTAAAAATTCTTTTCATTTGTGTGATTTGTGAGATGTTTGCAATCTAGTAGGAAAAGCCCCTGCACAAAAATTATATGTCAGTCACAGAGCCGATGAATACAAACAGGTATTCCTTTCGAAGAACGTTAGAGGTGCTCGCTGTGCTGTGCAATCTCCTTTTCACGTTACTCTTTTTGAACGAGTCGCCCTTGGCCTTTGTGTTTGGCGTCATAGGGCCAGCATTGTTGTTGGTGCTGTGTTGGAAAGAGCGTTTACTTGCCGAGCCTGTGTTGCAGCTTTCGTACATTCTTTCCGCAGTTATTGGTTGGTTCAACGTGCAGACAGGCTGGGCTTCGGCAGAAATCACGCAAAAAGCTCACCTGTTCATTTTGCTCGGGAGCACCGTTGCGGCAATGGTTTGGGGGTATTTATTGAAGCAGCGTACGAATGCATATTTCCCTTTTTTAGACGCTTGGGTAGCCACTTTGGGTATCTCTGCCACTTGGCTTATGATGTATCAAGTGCACGCATCGTGGCTCTATTTGATGGCCGTAAACGCAGCGTCAATATTCATGTATTCGAGAAGGCGTTTATACATTGCCTCGTGTATGTTTGTTCTCTATTTGTTTATGTCTTTCGACGGTTACTATCACATGCATTGGTTTGAGTTATGATCAGAATTGCCATTACAGGGCCTGAGTGTTGCGGGAAGTCTACGTTATGCGGTTGGCTTTCTGATCGCATTTTCGATGCTCGGGTTGTAAAAGAATATGCGCGTGAATACCTCACGCGAAAAGGGGCCGCCTACCAATACACTCAAGACGACGTGCTGCAAATCGCGAGGAAAACGTCTGAGCTTCTTACAAAAGCGTTTAAGTCGAACAGCGACGCTTTGATTGTCGATACGGATTTTTATGTGCTCGATATTTGGTGGCGCGAGCGTTATGGCACGTCCAACGAGGAGATTGCCATGATGAAAGAAACGTACGACTTCGACTTATACTTAGTGTGCCGTCCAGATGTGCCGTGGGAACAAGACCCCTTGCGCGAAAACCCGAATGATCGTGATCGTTTGTTTGCCATGTACATAGAAGACCTTTTCAATGATGGTAAAACAGTAGAAATCGTAAAGGGAACAGGGGATGCTCGAATGCAAGATGTGCTCGATAAAATTTTACGAAGATTTCCTAATCTGATGACCGAAGAATAGGGCGTGTTGCAATCAACCGAGCCAGCACAATTCCTGCGAGTGCTCCCGCAGCGTCCGCGAGCCAATCCAAAATATCACCAGAGCGTTCCTCGGTAAAGAAGTATTGAATTACTTCAAGGAGTGCCCCGTAGAAAAGACATGCGCCGAATACGAGCAGGATGGGCCGATAGTCTAGTCGCTTTTTGCATAGCGACAAATAACGGAGCGCTGCAAGAACACCAAAAAGAAGTGCATGAATCCATTTGTCGGCAAATGGAAAGTCGAACCGATTGGCTTGATCAGGATCGACAGGGGCGACATGGATAAAAAAAATAAAAACAGCCCACAGCCATTGTGCAACTTTCAGTGCTTGATTATTTTTCAATGATCGTTGCATCTGCTCATGTTGCAAGTATGAGCTAGAGGGACGCTTGGTATGCAGCTGAATCCATTAGCTCACCGTGGTCCGCAGAGGCATCCAATTTTACCTTAATCATCCACCCACTTTGGTATGGATCATTGTTGACCGCAGCCGGGTCGTTTGCCAAGGCATCATTCACCTCGATAATAGTTCCTGCAATTGGCATATACAGGTCGCTCACTGTTTTCACCGCTTCAACGGTGCCGAAAACTTCATGAGCGGCAAATGATTGACCATTGGTTTCGATTTCTACGAATACAATGTCGCCCAGCTCACCTTGAGCAAAGTCAGTTATGCCAATTGTAGCTACATCGCCTTCGATGCGCACCCATTCGTGGTCTTTCGTGTACTTAAGTTCTGCAGGGAAATTCATAGTGTTTTTTTTACTGCTCCAAATGTAAATGCAACTCCAGCGCCAACACTATTTCAGATGTGGAAACTTTAAAAATTGATACAACCCTGCGAATTGAAAGTAAATTCGTTCAAAATTGCCATATGGATTTTAGTACAACTCAATTACTCGTTCTAGTGCTTATTGGATTGTTAGCCGGAGCACTCAGTGGCTTTGTAGGTGTTGGCGGAGGCATTATCATCGTTCCTGCAATGATTTATTTTATGAATATGAATCAGATGCAGGCCCAGGGAGTTAGCTTGGCCTTACTGATGCTTCCCGTGGGAATTTTAGGGGTGATGAATTATTACAAGGCAGGCCACATCCAATTCAGTTACGTGCTGATAATAGCGATTGGTTTTGTGTTGGGAAATTATGTTGGATCGAAATACGCGATGCGCGTGCCTGAGCATAAAATTAAGTTTCTGTTCGCTTTACTCATGCTGTTCGTGGCGGTTCAGATGCTTTGGAAAAGTGGGGCCCGATGGGCTTCGGAGCTATACAACGGATAATTATTTCAGTTTCCTACGCGACATTTCTTTTTGAATCAGCGATAATTCTCTGCTCGTTTGTCCTTTTACGGAAGTGTTCTCTTGCGCTCTTCGAATAAGGTACGGGATGACTTCACGTATGGGGCCATAAGGCAAATACTTGGCAACGTTAAATCCTGCATTTGCAAGGTTGAAGCTAATGTGATCGCTCATGCCAAATAGCTGCGCGAAATAGATACGGGAATCGCCGCGTGCGATTTTTCTATCCTCTACAGCTTGCGCCAAATAAAGAGTGCTTTTTTCATTGTGTGTTCCAGCACAAATAGCTAGTCCATCTAGGTGATCTAAACAAAATGAAATCGCCAAATCAAAATCTCGGTCGCACGACTCTTTATCGGGTTGAATAGGGTCGGGATAACCCATAGCGAGGGCACGGGAACGTTCCTTTTCCATATACGCACCCCGCACGAGCTTCACGCCAAGGTGATAGTTGCTTTGCAATGCTGACGCGTACGATTTTTTCAAAAAAGCAAGACGGTCGTGTCGGTAGAGTTGAATGGTGTTGTAAACAATAGCGTTTTTGGTATTGTAACGCGACATCATTTCGTCGGCAAGATTGTCGATAGCGTCTTGTATCCAACTGTCTTCTGCGTCGATGAAAATAGGCACTCCATGTTGAGCGGCATGCGCGCAAATTGCATTTACGCGGCCTTGGGCGCGCTCCCATTCAAGTTGCTCAGTCTCTGAAAGAGGGTCTGCGGCGTTAACCTTTTCAAGTAGGGCAAACCGTGCAATTCCTGTTACCTTGAACACAGAGAACGGGATGGATTTTTTCCCTTTCGCCTCTTGTATGGAAAGCATGATTTCCGTTTTCGTGTTTTCGAAATCTGGCTCACTGTCCTTTCCCTCGACCGAATAGTCGAGAATGGTGCCTATGGAATAGGCATGCAGGCCCTCCACGGCTCTTTTACATTCACCAATAGACTCTCCTCCGCAAAACTGTTTGAATATATTGCCGCGAAGCGCCCATCCTATGGGTATACGCAGTGTGAGTGCAACGTGGGTGAAGATTTTCCCTAGCTTCACCAAAGGGGGGCTGCCAATCAACTTAAAAAGCCAATAGGCACGATTTAATTGAGCATTCGATTTTCCCGCAAAGGCTATTTCGGTATTGTCAAATGAAGGTTGAGGTTGTAATTCCATGCGCGGCAAATTTCAGCACTCTTTCTTGTTTCACAAAACAAAATTGAATGTGGTTTACATTCGTAGCCCTTAAAAAACAAGTTATGGAAAAGGCAACCCAATACATCCAAGAAAATAAGCAGCGCTTCCTCGACGAATTGTTCGAATTGTTGAGCATTCCAAGCGTAAGCGCTGATCCCAAGTATGCGACTGACGTAGCGCGATGCGCGGAAAAAGTATCAGAACATTTGCGCAATGCTGGCCTAGATAATGTGGAAATCTGCACTACGCAAGGTCATCCAATAGTGTATGGCGAGAAGTTGATAGACCCTTCCTTGCCTACCGTTTTGGTCTACGGACATTACGATGTGCAGCCTGCAGATCCTTTTGAGTTGTGGCACACACCGCCGTTTGAACCGGTCATTCGCATAACAGAGACCCACCCGGAAGGGGCCATCTTCGCTCGCGGTTCATGCGACGACAAGGGTCAAATGTTCTCGCATGTGAAAGCGTTTGAGGCAATGATGCGAACAGACTCACTTCCTTGCAATATAAAATTCATGATTGAAGGGGAAGAAGAGTGTGGTAGCAATAACCTAGGCCCATTTGTGAAGGCCAACAAGGAGCGATTGAAGAGTGATGTCATTTTGATTAGCGACACCTCGATTATTGCCAACGACACCCCATCTATCGATTGCGGCTTGCGCGGCTTGAGTTACTTGGAAGTGGAGGTAACAGCGGCAAACCGTGACCTGCACAGCGGAGTATACGGTGGTGCGGTGTGCAATCCGATAAACATCTTGGCCAAGATGGTTGCGAGCATGCACGACGAGAATAATCACATTACCATTCCTGGTTTTTACGACAAGGTACATGAGCTTTCAATGGCCGAGCGTGAAGAACTCAATAAGGCTCCCTTTGATATAGAAGCATACAAACGTGATCTGGAAATAGATGAAGTATGGGGCGAGAAAGGATATACCACCATTGAGCGCACAGGCATCCGACCAACATTGGATTGCAATGGCATTTGGGGCGGATACATTGGTGAAGGAGCAAAAACTGTTTTGCCATCGAAGGCTTTTGCCAAGATTTCGATGCGATTGGTGCCCCACCAAGTGAGCGACGAAATAACGCAATTGTTTGTGAAGCATTTCCAGGGCATTGCGCCAAAGGGTGTGCGTGTTGAAGTGCGTCCGCATCATGGCGGCGAGCCCGTAGTTACTCCTACCGATTCAAAGGCATACAAGGCGGCTAGCGCTGCCATGATGAAAACCTATGGAAAGAAAGCTATCCCAACAAGAGGTGGGGGTTCTATTCCGATTGTTGCGCTTTTTGAAAAGGAGCTTGGTGTGAAAACTGTGTTGATGGGATTTGGTTTGGATAGTGATGCACTGCATTCACCAAACGAGCACTACGGTGTATTCAATTATTTCAAGGGAATAGAGACCATTCCTTATTTCCATCATTACTTCGCTCAGCCGTGATTTCGATTCGTTTTTTGCAGGTTGCTGCAGCGTTAGTGATGCTAGTTTCTCTGGAGTCTTGCAGGGTCTATCACGACATCGAGTTCAAGGGAGTGAAACAAACACGGTTTACTAGTTTCAATTCGCAGGGTGTTGCTTGTGAGTTTGATGTCGAGTTGTTCAACCCGAATCCGTATTCGATTTCGTTGATGCGTTCAGATATCGATTTGTTCCTCGAGGGAACTAGGCTCGGCAAAGTTGATTTGCCATCTACGGCTGTGCTGAAGGCGAAGGAGAGCACTACGCTGCGTCTTTCATGCACGGCTGAACCCGCAAGCCTTCCGAAGTTGTTGGGTGGTGCTATTGGGCTGGTGTTTAAAAAGGAGGTGGTCATTGAAGGCAAGGGGAGCATCACCGCGAAGGCTTTTTTGATAACGAAAACTGTTCCGGTGGAATTCAAACAAAGCATCCGGAAAGAGGACCTTGGTTTTTAGATCAGGCGGGGGGCTAACGACCTGTATTTAAGGGGTTTGGAGTTGTTGAGTCAAAAATTTAGCTGTGCCGATTGAAAGTTGAAGGTCCTGCTCTATATTTGCCACCCCCAAAAAGAAATTTTTTGTGTAAATCGTTTAAAAAATTGAGTCATGAGTCAGCGTACCTACCAACCTTCGAATACTAAGCGCCGCAACAAGCACGGTTTCCGTAAGCGTATGTCATCTGTAAAGGGCCGCGCGGTGTTGGCTTCTCGCCGCAAGAGAGGCCGTAAAAAACTTACCGTTTCTAGCGAGCGTCGTCACAAAGGAACTGTTCGTTTGTAACAGTTGCTTCAGTATCATAGTGAAGGCTGCCTCAAGGCAGCCTTTTTTTATAGCATTGAGTTTATTTTACAAAACATGAAGATTGCGGTAAATACACGATTAATGCTGCGAGGAAAGCTCGATGGCATCGGATGGTTTACCCACGAAATCATGTCGCGTATGGTGCACATGCATCCCGAGCATGAGTTTCATTTCATTTTTGATAGACCCTTCGCAACTGAGTTTGTTTTTGCGCCCAATGTGCACGCGCACGTGCTACCTCCTCAAGCTCGACACCCTTGGCTCTTCCGCATTTGGTATAACTGGATGCTTCCGCGCAAACTAAAGCAAATTGGGGCTGATGTTTTTGTGTCGCCAGACATGATGCTTTCCTTGCGCACTTCGTGCAAGCAAATAGTGGTATTGCACGACCTTAATTTTGAACACTACCCACACGATTTGCCTTCGCATATTTCAATGTATTTGCGCAAATTCACGCCTCAATTTGCGGCAATTGCAAAAAGCATTGTCACTGTGAGTGAGTTTAGCAAACAGGATATAGTGGCGCAGTACGCGATTGATCCATCCAAGATTCATGTGGTATATAATGCTGCACAAAATGCATTTAAAGTGCTTACCGTCGCAGAACGAATTGAAGTGCGCAACCATTGGTCGCAAGGCAAAGAGTTTTTTGTGTTTATTAGTTCAATTCACCCACGAAAAAATTTGCAGCGTCTGCTTCTAGCTTATGATCAATACCGCACGCAAACAGGTAGCGACATCAAACTACTTGCTGTTGGACGTCGGTTTTGGAAGAATGAAGTGTTGGATAAGACGCTACGTGAAATGCAGTTTGGGTCAGACGTAGTGTTTACTGGGCATTTGGAGCAAGAGGAGTTGACACTTGTTTTGGGCGCTGCTTTGGCGTTGGTTTACGTCAGTTATTTCGAAGGCTTTGGAGTGCCAATTGTTGAAGCTTTTCAATGTGGCGTACCCGTTATCACCTCCAACGTATCCTCGATGCCCGAAGTAGCAGGCGATGCGGCTCTTTTAGTAGATCCGCTGAGCGTAGAGGAAATAGCAAGTGCGATGCAACGTGTTAGCAGCGACAGTGCACTTCGTGGAGTCTGCATTGAAAAGGGATTTGTGCGAGCCAAAGCATTTAGTTGGGACGATTCTGCTGAGCGCTTTTGGGACGTAATACAAACAACCGTTAGCAAGAAATGAGTGGCTTGAAAAGCTTTTATCGCCGGGGAATACTCGAGGCGGGTTGCGACGAAGCAGGCAGAGGTTGCTTAGCGGGCCCGGTGGTGGCCGCCGCTGTTCTGCTCCCACACAAGTTCGACCACCCCTTGCTGAATGACTCCAAAAAAATGACTGAACGTCAACGTGAATTGTTACGGCCCATCATCGAGTCTTCGGCACTTGCTTGGGCAGTCGGTGTTGTGTCGGTGCAAGAGATAGACAAGATCAATATTCTAAACGCTTCTTTCTTGGCGATGCATCGAGCGGTCGATCAGTTGACTGTGAGGCCAGAGTTGTTGTTGATTGATGGCAATCGGTTCCGAGCATATCCCGAGATAGAGCACACCTGTATCATTAAAGGAGACAGTCTATACAAGTCAATTGCAGCAGCTTCAGTGCTGGCTAAAACGCACCGGGATGATTTAATGTGCGCGCTGCATCAGGAATATTCTGCGTACAGATGGGATGCCAATAAGGGGTATCCTACCAAAGAACATAGACAGGCTATTCAAACCCATGGACCGTGCACTCATCATCGAATGACGTTCACATTATTGCCAAGACAATTGGGTCTTTCCTTGTAGCTTGCTTAGCGAGTAACTAGAAATTTTTCGGTAATCCTTCCTTCGGCCGACGTAAGCGTCAGGAGGTAGATTCCATTTGGTAATTCCCGCTGTGTTGTTAGGGTAATCACTTCTCTTTCATGAATGGCCACTACTTGTTCTGCATGCATTAGTTGACCGTTCGCAGTGTAGATTTCACATTGGGCATTACCGGTGAGTAGCGACTCAGACGAGTTTATCGTGATGTCGTTTCCAACTGGATTTATGACCGAGATTTTCCCTGTGGCGAGCAACGGTTGCGGATCAGTATCTGTTTCATAAAACTCGGTCCAACGGTTTTCACCCAAGTATTCTTCAGGAAGCATCATGGAAGATGGAGTTGGAAAGGTGCAGCATGAAATCGTTGACCCCGCCGCAGGCGAGGAGCTATCTCGGAAGCCTACAAAACAAGGCCAACCCCAATCGGATTGCTGTCCTGGAATGGTCGTTGTTTGTCCGGAGGCGTTCGTATACGTAGCTGGCAATACCCTGCATTGCGCTTGTAGGATATACACTTGATTCAAGGGGATGGGGTAGGCTGCTGGATAGAAGAAGTAATTGGAGCCCCAACCGGTGGTTATGGCCCCTGCGATAGGTATGAAGGGATTGCTCGCGCATGGGTCGACGGGCATCAGACGAAAACGATACTGGTCCATACCTGCAATTGCTGCAGTTCGCATCTGGGGCCCTGTTTTATTTCGCCATAGGCAATAGTTCGATAGGCCACTGTCAACGTTGGTAGTGGTGATATTGGCATAAGGGAATCCGCAGGAAGTTAAAACACATGGTCCACACCAGGTAGGGTTGTTGTTGCAGCGTTTTACACGCACATAGACTTGGTAAATTTTTCCGTAGCGGAAATAATTCACGAAGGGATTCGTACTTGTCGCGAAAATTGGGGAGGTACTCCAAGAGGTTATGAATTCTGTTAGACCATTATCGGTAACAAATCGAAATTGATATTGAAAACCTGAGCCTGCATTTGATGACGCAACGGAGGTATTGAAAATGCTGCAGAATGTGCCGCCACAACTAACCGTGCCAGATGCAGCGCTCACCGAAGGGCATATTTGTGGACAAATATTGAGCGGTTTTGCCTCGGAATATCCCCACCAAATTGTACCACAGTCGGCATCGGCTGCCTGTACTTCAACAAAAGCATTGAGAGAGGAAAGTGTTTCGCAAATTTCAGCAGCCTGTCCTAAATTGAACAGGTATGTTCCCGTGTAGGGGCCGAATACAGTGCCGTTTGCATCAACAAATTTCCAACGAGTGCTTCCAACACTGTAGCTGATGGGCGTGCGTTGAAAATTGGTCACGAAATCATAGCACGTGGCAGGCCCTGGAGGGTCTGGGAAGTAACTGGTTCGTATTTGCACGGCAAGGTGTTCGTAGATGATGTTGAAAGTTCCGGCTCCGTTTGAATTCGATCGGCCTACCCTTACTCGGTAGGTGTTGCCCACTACGAGCGACGAAGCACAGATGACTTCTTTTTGTCCGGAGCCACCTACGTTGGCTGCCGAAATCGGTGTGCCGCTTGCTGCTGCGTTCCACAACTCAAGTGAAACATCGAATGCGCTTGGGTTACACACTTTTATTTTGGCGACTTCAGCAACCGCCACAAAATGGAACCACACATCGTTGCCCATGATTCCCGATATGGCAGCAGGCATTTGTGTTGATGTCGAAGCTCCAAGGTTATAGGCAGTGGTTCCACATTGTGAGGTGGTTAGATTGGCATACGTCACCATCGAAATCGGGGTCAATAACAATGAACCTGCTGCATCTTCATTTTGCGCTCTCGCAACAAAAAAGGACAAGGTGAACGCGATAAGTAGACAAAGAGCTCTCATAGGGAAATATTCTAGTACTCGAATATAGAAGACAATTTGAAATGTACGGAGTTGCACCACCGTAGAATTAACTATTTTATTAACTCAAGATAACCCAATAGCTTTTTCAATAACTGTCTGGTCGAATGTGCAATAGACATCTTCTCGCAAGGCAACTGGCGCTTTTGTTTGGTCGAATGAAAGAAATTTTGCAATCGGGTTTTCGCTTGCCAACAAGGGATGAGCTACAGCCTCTGTGATCATATCTGCAGCGTAGTCGCTCATAGACCCATAATGCTGAAGTGAATAATTACATACATCGAAGCCTAGCGCATCATAGAAGGTTGTACTGTAAATGCTGATTTGGATTTTGCAGCGTTTTAATAATACATCGAGTGGGGTTTCGATATCACGTATTTCAACGCCGAGGGGCACCAAATCGTAATAGGCCTGTTTGTTTTTTTCGAGAGGATGTAGTTTTAAAATCACCTTCCAATTCGGGTGCTCACTTACATGACGCATCAATTGTTGGGTGTACGTGGTGTAGTCATCGTGCATGTTTTTTTGAGCGCACACGAGTATGAGATTTTCCTTCTTTATGCCGTTGGTTACGTCTTGATTAAGCCTGTACAGATAATCTCCCGCCACATGAATTTGATGCGAGTGAAACTCACATCCGTTCTCTAGAATGCGTTTCCAGTAGTGCCCGTAGACAAGAATTTTTTCGGGGAAGAATGATTTGCTAATCACGGGGGCGAACTGTTCGTGATAGACGTAGTACAAGTCATTAGAGGCAATAAGACCGTGTTGAAACTCGATACATTCTATGCCAAGACATTTTGCTGCAGCGATCAGTCCTTCATTGTGGTAATGGCATGTGAAAAGCAGTTTTCGCGTTGGCTGATTTTTGAGCACGAAATAATATCCACGGAATTCTTCGAAGAAAATATGCATCGCAGAACGAATCTGCTTCATCTCTTCACTGTTAAACTGCTTGCTACTCGCTGCCGATTTCACTGTTTTGTTGATCTCTCGGAGCAAGGTCGTCTCATTACCATCGAGTGACGGAAGGCGCGAGGTGAGGTTTTTTAACGAGAAATCTGCGCTGTTTTTTGCTCCCTCACGTTGGTTGATGGTGCTCAAACGGTCCGCACCAATAAGTGTCGCTGCACGATCGAAGTAAATAGAATGCCAATGCTGATCATCGCCGAAGATTACACGGCCTGGGTCTAAAATAACATACTCCTTGAGCGTATGTTTTTTATTGCTAATAGGTTGACGCTTCGATTTTAGCCAATAAATCAATTGTTGAATACGGACAGGGAAACGCAGGTAGTTGAAAAGAACCTTGTGTTTCTGTTTGGTGAAATGAAAGTAAAGGCCATGCTGGAAGATTTTGAGGAACGAGTGTTCACTGCCGCTGTATCGCGATGGATGCAGCAGCTTTTCTTTGAGGTATTCGTTGATGACGGAAAAGGGGACCAGTTCCATAGTTGTGGTTTCGCCCGTTGAGGCGAGCAAAAATAGTTGGATTTTACATACACTGAAGATTAAATGAGACCGGCCTGTTTGCAGTTCTCGATTATGCCAGCGTAGTGATGTGTAGCCTCATTGCGCCACTCTGCAATTTCAATCAGATCGTTCTGACCGTCTGCAAAACTGAGGAAATGAAGTAAGCGATGCGTTTCTTCTCTATTGAATAAAGGGTCGACGCTGGATGGGTAGAGTCCTCGCTTGCCCAATTGGGGCTCACAATGCGCGATGAGATTTTTATGGCGTAGGTTGCTTTCAAGAACACGGCAAATGTTGAAATACATCTCGACGGTTTCCGCAAGAGCCTCAAACGAAATGAATGATTTATTGTCGAGTGAAGTGTGGTATTGAGCGTAGCGTTGATAGGGCGTGCGCATGAGCGAGCCCACTGGCAGATTGAACCCTGGGGAGCAGTATTGTCTTTCATCGCTTCCGCCCACAGCAAATTCAATTATGCTGTGAGGCGCAGGGTGGAACCTCAGGGTGTGTTCTGCCGCCCTATCGGCTAGGGATGTGCGGTGCTTGGAACGTTTATAAGTAAACGCCCCGGAGTCGCCGCAGCACGTGAGCACATAGCCGGCCTCTAGGTTTTTTTTTAGTTCATCGCCTCGCTCTGCAAGGAATGCGATGACTCCAATCGTTTCTGGTGCAAAAAGAAAACGATAGGTAAATCTTCTGATTGGTAACGATGCAATTTTTTGGTACAAGAAGGCCTGCGCAAGTGGCCCGCTGAGCTCATTGTTTGCCATCGATGGATGACACACATAGGTGCTGAAAAGGATTTCCTTCTCCGTTTCACCAGGAAGAACACATTCTGCCCAAGTGAGGTGGCCGGGTTGCAGCGTGCTGTCAATGAACACCTCGTATTCACCTTCTTGTGGCAATGTCTTCCATTCGTCGTGTGTAATGCAAAAACCCCAGTTTTCTTTATAGTACGAGGTCATATACGGAATCGCATCAGGCATCTCCGGAATATGATGCAGGTGGGGCTGAAGTTCAGACCACGAGATCTTCTTGTGAATGGGTGTTGAGTAGCTCACCACATGCAAATTGTTGGTTGCAAAGTGAGCTATCTTTTGTCCATTTGGACAAACAATATAGGCGTCTGCGATGTTCCATTCCTTGGGAATGTTCCAGTCGAAAACGCTTGTGCCCGAAGGTATTTCATGGTTTACGAGCGGGATAATTTCATTGAGTATATCCAGGGAGCGTCGGAGTCCGTTGCCGGTAATACTGCGGCAAATGGGCCACAACCTATCAAAGTAGGCCTCCAAATTTTTCGCTAAATCGGTTGATTCGTGCATGCCACGAAATTAACTCAAACCTGTGTGCAGCGTTGAGTGAGGTAGATAGACATAAAATGAAGCCCCTTGGTTGGGGCGACTCCAAAAGAAAACCCGTCCGTTGTTTTGCTCAACTATGGTTTTTACCATGGCCAAGCCAAGGCCTGTGCCGGTCGATTTTGTGGTGAAATTGGGAACGAAAATATTCTTTCGATGATCACTCGATATACCTACGCCATTGTCGCTTATGCGAATGAGTATTCCGTTGAGACCGGAACGTAGATAGACGTCTATGTGTCCTTGGCTGTGCGCGGGAATAGCTTGAATAGCATTGGTAATTAGGTTATTCAGAACGCGAATGATCTGGTCTTTGTCAATCAATGCTACACAACGCGAACTGCCGCCATAGCGAAAGGAAAAGCGTATGTTTTCAGAGTCTCCATAAAGTGCGAGACAATTTTCTACGGGTTCACGCACGTTCACCTCGGTCAAGATTGGCTTTGGCATTTTTGCAAAGTGCGAAAACTCATTTGCAATACGCGTGAGCGCATCAATCTGCTCGATCATGCTGTCGCTAAAAACTTTCAATCGTTCATCGAAGCCCTCTGGGTTTTCCTTCCAAGTGCGCACGAGTTGTTGCATGCGAAGCTTCATAGGAGTGAGCGGATTTTTAATTTCGTGCGCTACTTGTTGTGCCATTTCACGCCAAGCACTTTCTCTCTCCGTTTGCGTAAGTTTTAGCGCACTCGATTCGAGTTGCGACACCATGCGATTGTATTCCTTCACAAGTTCACCTATCTCGTCGCTGCCTTGCCAATCGATTGGCTCATTGTATTCACCGAGTGTTGTTTTTCGAATCCGTCGGGTAATAATTTCAAGGGGTCGGGTGATGTTTTTTGAAAGTAAAAACGCTAAGAGAGCAGCCAAGATAAACAGTACGATATAGCTCGTACTTATTTCACGTAAAAACGATTTGAGCTCGCTTATGCGATCGTACGATTTTTCGTAGACAACATTGGCGATAAGCATCGGCTTGCCTTTGGAGTCGTTGAAGTACCAGTAAGCCAGCGTGTAATTTCCCTTGCCAAAATTGCGGTCTACATAGGCGCGCTCATTGCCGGTTGAAAGTTGTTTGAGAATAGAATAATTGACAGATTCTGGAATGTCGAGCGTATCCATTTCAATGAAATTCGAAGAGATGAGGTAGTGGCCCTTTAAATCGAACAATGCGATAAACACATCATGCACATCGCTGAGCTCACACACTTTATCACTGAAAATCGATACAACGGAGTCGGCAGCAATGTATCCTCCGTTTTGAGTTACGAAGTATTCCATCGACGCACGAATCGCTTGTTCTTTGTCGAGAAAGTGACGTTCGTTGTCATAGTCGTTGTGCTCGTATTGGTCGTAAATCGTAAGCGTAAACGTTACCGCAAACGAGATCGTCACCATGGCTAGCATGGAGAGGTAGATTTTCGTTCGCAGGGATGGATGCATTCGTTGGTATTACACAAATATTAAACCACCACGTTCACTATACGCTTGTGCACCACAATCATTTTCTTTATTTCCTTGCCTTCCAGGTAGCGATGGGTTTGTTCATTGACGCGAACGGCTGCTTCCACTTCTGCTACCGAAAGCTCAATGGCTAGGGGCAGGAAGTAGCGGGTCTTGCCATTGAAGGAAACCGGATAGTCGAATGAATCATCTTTCATTTTAGACTCATCGAATGCCGGCCAATTCGCCTGGGTAATCGAAGTTCTATTTCCCAGTTGCTCCCACAGCTCTTCAGCAATGTGAGGGGAGAATGGAGACAGGAGAATGAGAAGAGGTTCCAGAATTTCGCGCTTGTTGCATTTCAAATCCTGCAATTCGTTTACGCAAATCATGAAAGCGCTAACGCAGGTATTCCAAGAATAGCGATCAAGATCTTCCGTGATTTTTTTGATCGTTTTATGCAAGGTCTTCAGTTCGTCCTTGGTTGCTTTTTCATTGCTGACCTGAAGATTATTGTCTTGGTCATGGAAGAGGCGCCACAGCTTTCGCAGAAAATTGTGCACACCGCTGATGCTCTTTGTGTCCCATGGTTTGCTTTGCTCTACAGGGCCCAAGAACATTTCATATAGGCGAAGAGTATCTGCCCCATATTTCTCACACAACTCATCCGGGTTGTCGACATTGAACCAGCGCTTCGACATTTTGTCGATGGCATAGGTGCACGTATACTGCCCTTTGTCGTTCAATATGAATTCTGCGCCGGCATATTCCGGAAGCCAGTTTTTGAAGGCTTCCGTGTCGAGTATGTCGTTGTCGACGATGTGAATGTCGACATAGAGTTGTTGTGTTTCGTATTGGTCTTTGAGCTCGGCAGTAACAAAAGTGTTCGTACCCATGATCCGATATACGTGGTTGCTGCGCCCGAGAATCATACCTTGGTTGATCATCTTTTTGAAGGGTTCATCGAAGCCTATGTAGCCGAGATCAAACAGGATTTTGGTCCAGAAGCGCGAGTAGAGTAGGTGGCCTGTAGCGTGCTCAGCGCCGCCCATATATAAGTCTACCTGATTCCAGTAGTCGATTTTGCTTCGGTCGGCAAATGCGTTTGAATTACGCGGATCCATGTAGCGCAAGAAGTACCACGAGGAACCCGCCCAGCCGGGCATGGTGTTGCAGTCGGGTTTGTGCCCGCCAACGCGCCAGGCGTTGGCCCTCGCCAGCGGCGGCTCTCCGCTCTCCGTAGGAAGATACTTATCCACCTCGGGCAGCTCAACCGGTAGTTCGTCATCTGAAATAAGACGTGGAATTTCTCCTTCGTAATAAACCGGAAAAGGTTCACCCCAGTAGCGCTGACGACTGAATACAGCATCACGCATGCGGAAATTTACCTTGCCCTGTCCAATTCCCAACTTCTCTAGCTCTGCAATGATGATGGGCATGGCCTTTTTATAAGTGTGACCATCGAGCATCTGTGAATTGGCAAGCACCGATTCTTTCGACGCTTCGGCTTTTTCGTCGATGTTGGCATCACGGAAGATGTTCGGAATAGCAAGGCTGAATTTTTTGGCAAAATCATAATCGCGTTGATCGCCGCAGGGAACGGCCATGACCGCGCCTGTGCCATAGCCGGCCAGCACATAGTCGCCTATCCACACCTGTATTTTCTCGCCAGTGAAAGGATGCAATGCGTATGCTCCTGTAAATTGCCCGCTGATGTTTTTAACCTCGCTCTGTCTGTCGCGTTCGGTCTTGAGCTTCGCGGCGTCGATGTATGCGTTTACCGCGTCGCGATATTCATCTGTGGTAATGCGCGCCACCAGCTCATGTTCGGGTGCGAGTGTCATGAAAGAAACGCCGAAAATGGTGTCGGGGCGTGTGGTGAAAACTTCGATGTGCGCATCATGACCCTCAAGCGCGAAATGCACTGAAGCACCTTCGCTGCGCCCAATCCAGTTGCGCTGCACTTCTTTTATGCTCTCGTGCCAGTCGATAGTGTCGAGGCCCTGCAGCAAGCGCTCCGCGTAGGCGCTTATGCGCATGCTCCACTGGCGCATCTTCTTTTGCTCAACCGGGTGGCCTCCTCGTTCGCTTACACCGTCTTTGATTTCGTCGTTGGCGAGCACTGTTCCCAATGCCGGGCACCAGTTCACCACCGAGTCGGCCAGATAGGCCAGGCGATAGTGCATAAGGATGAGTTGTTGTTGCTCATCGTTCATGCTCTTCCAGTCGGTAGCGGTGAAGTCGCCTTCGAAGTGGTTGCTGAAAAAGAACTTCTCCTTCGGAAGGTTTTCATGCCAGTTGGCGTCCTGCGAGGCGTTCACGCCGTATGTGCCGTTGGCTCTGAATCTCTCGATGAGGGTATTGATGTGCTCTGCGCTGTTGGTGTCTTTGTTATACCACGCATTGAAAATCTGTCCGAAAATCCACTGGGTCCATTGGTAGTATTCCGGATCGCTCGTGCGCACTTCGCGGTTCCAATCGTAAGCAAATCCAATGCGGTCGAGTTGCTGGCGGTATCGAGCAATGTTGGTTTGTGTAGTTACTTCAGGATGTTGGCCTGTCTGAATAGCATATTGTTCGGCTGGAAGTCCGAAGCTATCATAACCCATGGGGTGCAGCACGTTAAACCCCTGGTGGCGCTTGTAACGCGCGATGATATCGCTGGCGATGTAGCCCAGCGGATGTCCCACGTGCAAGCCTGCGCCACTTGGGTAGGGAAACATATCCAATACGTAGTACTTGGGGGCATTGGCGCTTTCAACAACGCGATACGTTTGGTTTTCTTTCCAGTGCTGTTGCCACTTGCGCTCGAATTCCGAGAAGTTGTAGTCCATGATGAGGAAAATTGAGGTGCGAAGATAGCTTGGGGGTTAGTGAAATGGTGAAGTGGTGAGAGAGTGAAATGGTGAAACAGGGGGAGGGCTGTCCTTCTATTTCACTCTCTCACCACTTCACCATTTCACCTCATTGTTAATTGCTTAGTGAATTCAATGTTCATAAGAATCCAAAGAAGGGAAACATTCTCCTAACAATGGACAAGCGCAATTAAGCCACCTTTGTACCCCTTAATTGACCAAATTTCAATACCAATGAAACCTTTCAAAACACTTTTGACGTGGGCGTTTGTAATGCTCGCGTTTGTTGCTAACGCACAGCCTTGGACGTACAACTTCGGGACAACTGCTGCCGCAGCATTTTCCAGCACAACTTTCTCAACAAGCTATTTGCCAACTCCTACATCGGGAACGGCGCGAGTGCGTTGCGGAACGGCAACAACTACAGCCGGATCATTTACGCTTGCTAATCCCGGCGAAGCGTTGGGAACAGGCGCTGAACTGCAGATGCTATCCAATGCCGGTAGTTCTTCTACCACGAAGTTTTCGGTTTACGACTATACTGCCGGTAATACAGGGTATTTGAAGTTCAAGATAACCTTGAACGGAGGAACCAATGGCGTTTATACCTGCTGGGTGGGCGATGGTGCAACCTTCTCCGATAATGCCGCTATGACGAACGCACAGATATTTGCCGGCTTGCGCTGGTCACTTGGAGCATCCAATGCAGTGACGTACACGGTATCGAATTCTGCCGGAACCTTCGGAACAACCGGTATTTCTAATTCCACTACCTTGTTTGCACAAAGTCTGGCAACGAACTACGCGGTGGAACTCTATATGAACAACACAGCCGCTTCTTCCACTTATGGAAGAAGCTCTGTGAACTATACATTGGCTGCAGGCACCTGGGATTTGTGGGTGGATGGTGTATTGGTTGGTGACGATTTGGCGAAGGCCGGTTTGACCGCAGCAGCCAACTTCGACTCGTTTGCATTCAACCACCAAGTGAGTGCTTCAGCTCCGGGCCGTATTTACCTGGATGATATTGAATATTCGAACGCGCTTCCTGCTCAAGTAGCATGCGCGGCTCCTTCTACGCAAGCATCTGATATTACTTTCTCAGGTAGCACTACAACTTCATTAGAGGTAACCTGGACAAACGGTGATGGCGGTGGTCGTGTCGTTTATATGAACTCTTCAAATTCGTTCACGGCACCATCGAATGCTTCAAACCCAACAGCCAACCTTGCGTGGGCGGGTGCCGGTCAGCAATGTGTGTTCAATGACACAGGTTCAGGACCAATAACCGTAACAGGCTTGGCTCCATCTACAACGTATCATTTCGCGGTGTACGAGTATTGCACACCAACACGCAATTACAGCACAGCATCAGGAACAGCTAACCCGAACAGCCAAACAACGGCTGCAGGTGCTGCCCTCTCTGTCAATACACTTACCGCATTTGGTCCTGAGTGTGTGGGCGGAAGCTACGGTCCGAACGCTTTTAACGTAACGGGTGTGAACCTAACAACGGCTGACGTTACCATAGGTGCCGTTGCGGGTTACGCATATTCCACGAGCTCAACAGGCCCATTTACTTCTACATTGACTATTTCACAGACGGGAGGAGCTTTCTCTCAAGACATATTTGTACAGTTCTCCCCAATTGCTGCTGTTACATACAGCGGTAACATAGTCGTTGGTGGCGGTGGTGCTTCTAACCAGAACGTTGCTGTTTCAGGCAGTGGCATTGCTGCCGGTGCACCAACAGTAAATACACCTACTTCAACGGCCATAACAACCACAACGGCCACTCTGGGAGCCTCTATCGCTTCTGTAAACTGCAGCGATGTAACAACGCGTGGAATTGAATGGAGCACAACCACAGGCTTTGTAAATGGAGCAGGAACGCAGGTGTTGGAGACCGGTATTTTTGGTACAGGAGAGTATACTATTTCGGTAACAGGTCTGCAACCTAATACAATCTATTATTGGAAGGCATTTGCAACGAATTCAACCGGAACAACCTATTCTACGCCACAGCAAACCTTGACGACTGCTCAGGAATTCCTAGCTGTCGGCGATATAAGTATTTTGGGTGTTAACACAAACACGCCTGACAATTTCTGCTTTGTGAATTGGGTCGACATTAACCCGAACATGATCATCAAGTTTACGGATAACGGCTTTAATGGTGTTGCCCCGAACTCTCAGAATACCGCTACCAACGGTCGTTCTTCTGAAAACTTTGTTATTTGGAAGAACAACACGGGTTCTGCAATTGCGGCCGGCACGGTTATCAAAATTGAGGGTGGAACTACCACAACTGGTCAAATTGTTTCAGGTGCCCTCACCGGTATCGCAAGCGGCGACCAGGTATTTGCATATCAGGGAGCGGCGACATCAGGTACTTTCCCTGACTATGCTGCTTCTGGAAGCGCATCTACAACCTTCAGTGGCTCGTTGTTGTTCGGTTTGAATATTCAAGGTGGTAGCGGGTCGGCAACATGGTTGACCTCACCAGCTGCTGCCACAGCAAACGCATCCTATTTGCCGACAGAATTATCGGCAGTAAACGCTGCCATCACCATTGGTGGTTCGGCCTCGGGTTCACAATACACGGGCACACGCAGTGCATTGGGAACAATTGCTGCTTACAAGTCATTGGTAAATAACCCTGTCAATTGGACGAATGCTACAGGAGCGACCTTGGTTACGTTGAACACGACTGAATTCACGGTGAACCCCAACGTAGCAACACAACTTGCTATCACCAGCGTGAATGGCGGAATCGACGCTTCACAAAACCAGGCGTTTTCAGTAAACATAGAAGTTCGCGATGTGAATGGAGCACCTGCAGCTGTGGGTATCGATACAGACATTGCGTTGACACTTACTACAGGTTCGGGAACCTTGAGCGGAACGCTTACCGGAACCATCACTGCCGGTAGCGGTAACATTGTAATCAGCGGAGTGCTCTACAACACACCTGAGTCGGGTGTAGTTATCACGGCTGCAAGAACTGCAGGTCAAACATTGACTTCTAGTGCAAGCGCTGCATTTACCGTTCAAGCCACTGCAACAAATCTTGCTTTTGTTGGTCTCGGTGATTTTGGTTACACGCTGAATACAACACCGACCTTCACCGTTCAGGCTCGTCGTGATGACAGCACGGTGGACGTTAACTATACAGGCGACGTTACCTTGACACTCACCACCGGAACAGGTGTAATAGTAGGAACTGTTACTAAGCCTTGTGTAGCGGGTATTGCAACCTTCAACGATATTGTATTTGATGAGGCAGGTGTAAAAGAAATGACAGCTGCATCGGGTTCTCTTACTTCTGCACTTTCTGGCAGTGTTACGGTTTCAACTGCGACAATTACAGAAGTGGTGTTGCCACAATACATCGAGGGTCAAACCTCAGGTAGTAATCCAAACAGAATTCCTTTTGCTTACCGCGTGACGCTCGGCGGACTTCGTCCATTGAGTACGTTCCGCTACACCAACTCAGTAGTAATTGCTTCGGATGCTGCAAATAACAGCGGCGCAGGTAATGTGATTTACGTGGCTCCTTCTGGCTTTGTGCGCAGCGAAGGTTCTAGCTTGACTACGGCAGGTATGTATGGTGAATTCACAACAGACGTCAGTGGTGCTTTCTCCGGTTGGTTTATCACGGAGCCAACAAGCAATGCTACACGTTTTGCGGCAGGCACCGATGTATTCCCACGTATAACGCTGAACAATGGTTTGGGTGGAACAGCAGCAGCAGTTCGTTTAACAACCTCAAATTCAGTTCGTGTATTGAGCCTTGGTTCAACATCAACCGAGGGTACCGCACTTCGCGGTGAGTCGGGAGCAACACCTAAGAACTTTGTGTTTGTCTACAACAACGTTGAAGGAACCGGCCGTCCGCTTTCAGGTACTTTCGTGGAAGCTGATGAAACTGCGAATACAGCAGGAAACAACTATTCTTCATTCTACTCAACAAGTGTAAACGGCGTTGCTGGTGCATATGGATTGGTTATTCCAAATAACTTGGCTGCCGGTGTTCGTCGTATTGAAACGCGCGAACTCTTGACAGGCGATTTGGGCGGATGTGCTTCAACCGATGCCGATGGTATTTGGCCAAGTGGAACCAGCACAGTGAATCCGAACTCAGGAACTACTGCACGTTTTATTTCTACTTCAGATGCCCCACTTTCGCCATCTCCTGAAATTTGCGACAACTACATCGATGATGACTGTGATGGTTTGATAGATGAAGCTTGCCCGGGTAACTTCTCGAATGACGCTCCTGGTGGTGCACCGAATATTCTGTATAGTGTGAACATGAACTATCCAAATTGTTACCCAATCAGCGGAAACAATACCTTGGCCAATAACTCCGCTGAGTCGGCAGCATTTGAAGGACCGGACTCTTGGTATCGTTTTGTGGCGCAGTCAACCGGTGTTTCTATCACCATGACGAGCTCAACCATGGACGATGCTATTGCATTGTATTCCCGCAGTGGATTGGTATATACTCTCGTTGCTTCTGAAGATGCAAGCATTGGTCTGGGTGATTTTGAGCGTTTAAATTTCAATGGTCTTGCGGTTGGACAAACCTACTATGTGTCTGCCGGCGCATCCTCTGGTATCGGTGGAACGTTCTCCTTGTGCATTCAGCATTTGATGGCAAGCGGTTGTGCAGTGGCTGAGCCTATCTCCGGATTTTCTTTATGCGATACTTATAAGGCACGTTACCGTGGAGCCCCTTCGCAGGGTGTAACCTATTCGTTTGCCTTCGCGGGTATAGGAGGCGGTGCTACAGGCAACACATCGGTTTCTGGTACCAATGGAGTTATCGTATTGTCGAGCCCAACCTTGGCCCTGCGTTACGGGGGTGAGTACAACGTTCAGGTGGATGTGCGCTACAATTTGTTGAATAGCGCAGGCACAGCAGAGCCAATTGTGGTAGTGGGAAGCATTACTTCAGCCAATTGTTCTAATGTCACTATCAGTGCTCATCCGGCGGTGCAGGTTCGCAGCACGCAGCGTTGTCCTTCCACGTTGTTGCGCAGCAACTACTTGGTTGGCGATCGCGTAGTTGCAACCAGCGCAGTTTGTGGAGTGATAAATTACGCCTACGAGTTTACGCAAGTGACAAGTTGTATCGACGCCACGGTGGTATCGGTTGCTCCAAGCATATTCACTACCACGGCATCAACACCGTATTTGCAATTGGGAGTGCTGCCCAACCTTTCTGCTCCGGGTGCTTGGGATGTACGCATCAGACCGAACTTCGCTTATGGTGCTGGAGTTTTTGGCCCCACGCAACGCATCAATGTGAATGGCACTTCTGCTGCCATGCAACTAGACGAACAGGCGGTGCAAGAGCGAAGCTCTATGGATATGCCGATGGCAGCATCGCACATTTACCCCAACCCGTCAGACGGAAGTGCAGTTCAATTGGATTATTCGGCATTGAAAAACTCTTCTGTTGCTGTTCGTGTTATGGATGCTATGGGACGAGTTATACAGACGTCGAACTACGCTGTGGATGGCAGTCTTAATGCTGTGTTGGTGTTTGAGAATCCATTGGCTTCGGGAATGTACTTTGTTGAATTGAATGACGGCGGTTTAGTAATTCAAGATCGCTTGATCGTAGAATAATTTTTTCAGGTTCTTTGAATAAAAAAACGGCTGCCTTTGGGTGGCCGTTTTTTTTATGTGCGTGCATCGCATGTGGTTATATATGTGCTAGAACCTGCGAGTTTGCTGCGAAGCAATTTTCTGATAGGAGCTCGAGTTGACGATGATTTTCCAATATGCGGAGCTTCCTCTGGATATAACCCAATTGAGCGGAGGTGTATATGGTGTTGAATTGTTGGATGGAACAACCAAGCATGAGCATCGCTTGATCATCGAACATTGATAAAACTTGTTTAGGAAGGAAAGGGGCGCTTGGTCGCCCCTTTTTTTATTGCTGTAAATGAGTGTTTTACAGCTTTTTCGATCTAGCTTAAGGTAAAAAACACAATAAGAGTTATTGTTTATATTACAATTTGTATACTTTGGTCAAAGGTTGGCTTCATGAACCTTAACAAAAGCATATAGAGCCAATCGAAAAAACATTAACAACCAAAACAAATTTCAATTCAATGAAAAAGATTTTATTCACCACG
>CAMBPD010000024.1 GCA_945869405.1 Chryseobacterium gleum
GGTAGGCGTTTACCGCGTAGCCATTTAAATTGTCGTAGGTGTCTGGAAGAGGTTGATGTGAAATGAGAAGAGGATCGGCAACACCAACCGTATGCGTAATGCAATGTATTGCGCCGCTTTGAGCAATGATATTGTTGTTGGTGTCGTCGCAATCGATTCCGACCAATGTGTATCCTGGACAAACCTCACCCCAAATGCGCAGAGCGGTGGTGTCGTATTGCTCACGGTAGGTGGGAAGGAGGATGGTACTATTTACGAAAATTGCATTGCTGTAGGTTCGGTAGGCTCCGTTGTTGTCGGGGTAGTTGCCCTGCGTGCTGGGTGGTGATGGAATGCGAACTATTCTGAATGGAGTACCAAATTTGCTTGTGTAATTACTCAATACGTAGTTGATGTTGGCGTTGATTTGCGGGCCATCTGCAACACCGTTTGGATATTCTGAAACAAGAAGCGTCTCCTCGTCAACTAACTTCATGTGCATGTCGATGTGATGAATACCGTCGTAGGGCAGGGTAGGCATTTTTATGTAGGTGTCAATACCCATGAAGGTTTCAAGGATATTGTCAATTTCTTGTTCAGTGTGCGTTGGGTAAATAATTTGGTAATCACCGTTGCCGTCATTCTCCTCGAGAATAAGCTCTGATGCAAAGGCGGTCCCGAAACCATCACTCATAAAGTTTCCGCCGGTATTAACTAAGTCATAAGGCGGCTCAGAGGTTTCGTACAAATCAATATTGAGTGCGTCTGCGATGTAGGCTGGGCTAGTATCGTCGTTGGGGCGATTGCGGTTGTACATCCAATCTACCAGTATCAGAGAATCTACCTCGTTGCCATACACCGGGTTAGAAGCATAGTCGCGCAACCAAATGCTGTCGTAATTGGCATCTATGATGGAGATGTTGTCGAGATTAGAAAATGCAGCGCCTCCGCTATTGGTGGCCAGCAGATACTCTTCGGTGCTTTGCACATCGTCGCTTAAAATGATGACCTGAGTTTCAAGTCGAGCAGCGGCAACAATTTGTTTCAGTATCGCGGGAAACGATGTCCATGAAATCGTCAGAGCTTGTACCTCCTCCCATTCCGCCATTGCGCGCAAGTTGGTGAAGTTGGGAGGTGTTGTCGTTTGTGCAGTCAGTTTAAGACAGAATAAAAAAGACATTAGCGCCAAAGAAATGCAACGAATCATGCGTGTAAAAGAAAGGGTGAAGTGTGAATTCATGGTTAACTCTGAAAGTTTAAAAAATTAATACTGAATATTGCGAGAGTTTGTAGTGAATGCCTCGCAATAAATGCTGTCGACATACGAAGTGTCGCTGGAACCCAATTGTGTCAGTACTTGATATTTCAACCACCGATTACCGTAGGCGCGGCAAGTGAGTGTGGTGTCTATATCTGCTCCTTGCCATGTTTTCCATCCATTCGAGCAGCAGTTGCAATCGAAAATTGCGTTCAGGAATGTAAACGAGAGACGATCATTTGAGCTCCCGTTGAAATGCTGAAAGCGAAGCGAAGAAAATGCTTCTTTGTATATGGCAACGTTTTGAATGACCGCAGAACCACCTTCAAAATCGTCGATGTCTAATGATTTTTCGCTAGTGATGTAGTTGTCTTTGGCCGCCAAAAGACGAAGCGCGGCAAAGTTCTCTCTCAACCAACTGCCCTCGAATGCACCACTTGAATTGGTCGACGTGACTAGCGCGTTTTGATAGGTGTTGCCGTAAATGCCATTTTGAACTACCTGCTTTTCGATTTCGATGGAGACACCAGCAAGCGCTGTTCCGT
The DNA here is from genome assembly GCA_945869405.1 of Chryseobacterium gleum. Classification (GTDB taxonomy): domain Bacteria; phylum Bacteroidota; class Bacteroidia; order Flavobacteriales_D; family Sanyastnellaceae; genus JAIBBG01. The sequence continues at coordinate 1,783 of CAMBPD010000024.1, forward strand.
CATCTGCATCGGTCACTTGTCCACGAATGTGATAGTTTGTTTCGGTATTCCGCTTGCACGATTGGATGTGCAAGGCAAGTAAAAGCACAAGCAGTGTGCGAATGGTTTGTCTCAAGGTTATCATTCTTGCGATACGCTTCGGTATAGGTCGTAGGTACCAATAATCTTCTGAACAAAAATAAACGGTTCGCGCGCGTTACAATACCCATGCTTAACACAACTCATGGTGTAGTATTTCTCTTGCTGTTTCAGTAAAAGTGCCTCCGCAACGTTTCCGTCCCAAATAGTATCCTTCATGCCCAATTCACGTGCAAGATTTTGCGCATCGATGATATGGCCTTGGCCAATGTTGTAGCTTGATAACACAAACTTGATGCGCTCATTGGAGTTGGGAACTCGCTTGAGCCACATGTTTTGAAGGTATTTAATGTACTTCGTTGCGGCTTGAACGCTGCATTCAGGTGTTGGTGTCGGCGTGCAACCAAACCGGACCGAGGTCTGGGGCATAAGCTGCATCAAGCCATAGGCACCACTCCACGATTGAGCCTGCGGATTGAAGTGAGATTCATGATAGGCAATGGATGCTAGCATTCTCCAGTCCCACCCCAACTGAGGAGAGTACATCTTAAAAAGCGAATCATAGGCCGAAATTGCTCCAGGGCCAACCTTAGGAAGTACGAAGCCGCCCGGACGATCGGCAGCTTCTTCATTGAAGTATTTTTTATACAGCCTACTCGAACGCGAAGTGGCATCTTTTCCGGCTAGCCAATCATTAAGTGATGCCAATAGAGCGGGTGAGTCTTTACGAATAGCCCAAGCAATATCTTGTGGAGCACTTACCGCAACGCTGGCGTCTATATTGCTGTAATTACGCAGTTCAATGGAAGCCAAATTTTCGTCGGTTATGGTGGCGGGTATAGCGCCGTCGTCAACGAGCCGAATGAGGTCGTCGGTGCTTATTTCCCCCGGTGCCTCTTCTATCTTTAGTTGCGTTTGAGTATTTCTAGAGATCTCACTAAGACGCTCGTAGAATGAAGAGTAGCGATGTACCCAAATAGGAATGGATCCGAGCTGTGAACTGTCTGATATGGCAAGTAAAAACGTTTTATTAGGCTGTTCAATCTTTCGCTGGATCAGTACTTGCCGAGTTTGATAAATAGGGGTGGAGAAACAAACCGAATCGGCTCGCTGGGGAGTTATTGTGAGGTTGCTTGCCGCTATGTCGGCCTCCCCTTTGCGAAGCATATCAAACATTCGATCTACGTCATCGACTAATTTGATTTCGAGTTTTACACCTAAATGCTTTGCATAGGCCAACGCCATCTCATAATCGAATCCACTGGCTTGGTTGCGGTAGAGGAAATAGGTCGAAGAACTGTTTTCAGTGAGCACAATAAGTGTTCCCCTGCGTTTGATTGAATCCAGATCGACCACTCCCAAAGAAGCGTTTTTTGCTTTGCGTCGGTGTGTGGTGTTTTCACACCCAGAACAGAAAAAGAGAATGCAAAGCACCAACAAGGTTAAAATGCCTGTTGTAAAAATGGTTGTTTGTGCTTTGCTCGGTTTAGGCATGATTAAATTAATTCTCCTAAAATAAAAAACCCCGGGCAAACCCGAGGTCTTTTACGTAAGCGGTTTGAAATTAATAATTACTTCTTGTTAAACTTCTCGGTCTGGTTGTCGAAACTAACCCAGTATTCACCTCGTGTGAGTGCGGTGCAATCTATTGAAGTGCCACGGCCTCGTTTAACTACCTGACCGAAAATATTGTAAAGCTCATAAGAGGTTTCTGTAGTGAAGTAGATTGACTTACTTTTTCTGTCATAACGGTAATTCACTGCTTCTAAATTGCTGATTACATCGCATGCAATTGACTTGCGCAAATCGCCCTCATAACTCTTTTGTACCACACGCAATTTGTTCAGCCCGCTGGTGAGTTGAGTCTGAAAGCGGTATATGTTTCTGACGTTCGTTCCGTTGCCAAGGACTTCTCCGATATTCACCCAACGATTCCATTTGTAATGTTGAATGATGAACGGAATTTTACCCATTTCACCCGTCGTCTCCCACGTGAGCGTTCCGTTGATACCACACGTTATTGTGGAGCATACGAAACTCGGTGAAGGCTCTAGCGCTCCAGGATTAAGCACTTTTGGCGCACATCCATCTTTGTGCTTGATGAGAATGTTTACCGGATCACCTGTTTTCAATCCGTAAATCGTGAGATCAATTTCAAAGGCTTGAGTGTTGATCTCGTCCGTGGTAATCAATCCATTCACAAATACCTCGTAGATGCAGTATCCTATGCCATCAGAAGACGCAGCGTTTATAACAAATAGGTTTCGCTGTTGGTAGCGTCCTTCTATCATTATAGATCCTGCCCATCCACCAAAAGGAAGCAGTAACACAGCAAGAGCGATAATCCATTTTTTAACTACACACGATTTCATAAACTACGTAACTGTCTGGCATTCAAAAACCAGAGTTGGGTTATGCTGCAAAAGTATTTAATTTAGTCCGTGCCGCCGACAGTAATTGCGGAAAAAATTCATCAAATGCAGAAATGATGGTGTTTTGATGCTCCTCAAATACCCGAATGGAATGAGATAATGGGTTTTGAGTTGCGATCCGTCTACTCATTTGTTCCAGTATGCTCGATGTGCCTTCTTTGGACTGATACATATGCATCCAATCGTGCTCAATCATCTTGCTGAGAAGATATTTTCTTTTGTCGCTCATCGCCGGAATGCAATTTGAAAGTTGTTTGTAGGTTTCGTGTATCCAAGTGGTTCGATTATACGATGAGTATTCCTCCCAGCGTAGCGATAGCACATGGTCGAATATAACGTCTAGAGCAATCCCAGAGAATTTTCCCAATACCGGATGCATGTGCTTGCGCAGATCGATAAGTAATTCATGACGATCGGTGAAGTCGTCGATAAATCGATGCAACAAAATCCCGGTTTGCACCTCTTTGGAATACTCCTTCCATTGGCTTCCTTTAATGTCGTCGGCAATGAATTGCCCGAAAAGTATTGGTTCTTTAGAAAAGGAAAGTAGAGAATGTGCTAGGTAGTTCATGAGAGGAAACAAAAGTAGTGTTGATAGATTGAAGCATGGGGTTCACTTCCTTGCAACGTATTTTGCAATCTTATTTTTAAACTACTTTATTGTGACTCTTATCAAATCAATATCAGGCATTCGTGGCACCATGGGCGGTGCCGAGGGTGAGGGCCTTACTCCAATCGATGTCGTAAAGTTTACCTCAGCATTTTGCACATTGATGCAGCGAAAGCATAATGCCTCAGCTATAACGATTGTGGTGGGGCGCGATGCCAGGATTAGTGGAGATATGGTGAATGCACTTGTGTGCAATTCACTCGTTGGTATGGGAGTAAATGTTGTTGATGTTGGGCTGAGCACAACGCCAACAGTTGAAATAGCGGTTCCTCACGAGAAGGCACATGCGGGCATAATTCTTACAGCGAGCCATAATCCCATGCAATGGAATGCGCTTAAACTCCTCAATGAAATGGGTGAGTTTATATCTGCCGAAGAGGGTGCTGAAGTCCTCCGCATCGCGGAGACAGGCGAAATTACTTTCGCCGAAATACACGCATTGGGATCCATTCGCCAACAGGATTATCTCGAAGAGCACATGCGACAAATTTTGGCTCTGCACTTGGTGGACCGGTCCGAGGTCGAAGCTGCCAACCTCCATGTGGCCGTCGATGCAGTAAACAGCAGTGGGGGCATTTATGTACCTGCGCTTTTGAAGGCGCTGGGCGTAAACCGTGTGGAATTGATTCATTGCACTCCCAATGGCCAGTTTCCGCACAATCCGGAACCCCTACCTGAGCACCTTACCGACTTGTCTCAACTGGTCAAAGATAAAGGTTGTGACATGGGCATTATCGTTGATCCTGATGTGGATCGTCTTGCTTTTGTGTGTGAAGATGGAACCGTGTTTGGTGAAGAATACACGTTGGTCGCAGTTGCTGATTACGTGCTTTCTTGCACTCGTGGTAACACAGTATCTAACCTATCGAGCACACGAGCTCTACGCGATGTGACAGTTCGCCATGGAGGCACATACACCGCTGCAGCCGTTGGCGAGGTGAATGTGGTTGAAGCCATGAAGCGAACGAACGCGGTAATTGGTGGTGAGGGAAATGGCGGAGTGATATACCCAGAGGCTCACTACGGACGCGATGCACTGGCAGGTTTAGCTCTCTTCCTAACTCATTTTGCAAAGAAAAAAATGAGCATGTCAGCGTTGCGCGATAGTTACCCGCGCTATGAAATTTCGAAGAACAAAATTGAATTGAAACCTGAGATGGACGTAGACGCCATTCTGCAGAGGGTTCAATCCCTCTACCCGCACGCAGAAGTAAACACCATTGATGGGGTCAAGTTTGACTTCGAGGATGGTTGGGTGCATTTGCGCAAGAGTAACACTGAACCGATAGTGCGTGTTATCGCCGAACACACCGATAGAGTAATGGCCAACGCACTGGCAGAAGACGTGATAAAGGCCGTGCGCGAGGTGGCCGGAATTTGAGGGCCAAGGTAAATCTTGGCGCTTTTTAGGTCAATTTTGTCCTTCTGATTACATTTTTCAATCAACCAAAACGAAATGAACGTTTATCTTGATAACGCTGCAACTACGCCTGTTCTGCCCGAGGTGGCTCAGGCTATGTTGCCTTTTCTGACCGAATATTTTGGTAACCCCTCCTCTTCGCATGCTTTTGGGCGTAAAACAAAATCGGCCATTGAACAATCGCGACGAACAATCGCCGGTCTTATCAATTGTGCCCCTTCCGAAATCTTCTTCACGAGCGGAGGAACAGAGGCCGACAATCTAGCAATGCACGCTGCTATTCACGACTTGGGATGCAAACACATCATTACCTCGGCTATTGAGCATAGTGCGGTAATTAAAACCGCAGAGGTAATGTCGAAACAGTTTGGGCTGAAACTAAGCCTAGTGAAGCTGGATGACTTTGGCAATGTTGATTTGGAAGACCTGGAACAGTTGCTTGCGAACAATGAGAAATCGTTTGTGACCCTCATGCACGCCAACAACGAAATCGCCAACCTGTTATCTCTACAAACGGTAGGGGCCTTGTGCACGCGCTTCGGTGCTGTTTTGCACAGCGATACCGTACAGACCATGGGTCATTATGCATTTGATATGCAACAATTAGATATTCATTTTGTCAATGCTTCAGCCCACAAGTTTCATGGGCCAAAGGGCGTTGGATTTATCTACATCAATAAGAAAATTAAAATAAACCCGGACATTACGGGTGGTTCCCAGGAGCGAGGCATACGCGGTGGAACGGAGAATGTGAGTGGAATTGTTGGTATGGCCAAGGCGCTCGAGCTGAGCTATTTAGAGTTGGAGCAACACAAAGAACACATTTCGGGGCTCAAGCAGTTTATGGCCGTCGAGTTAGAGGCCTGTTTGCCGGGGGTAGAATTCAACGGGGACTCGCGAAACCTGAATAGTTTGTATACAGTGCTGAGTGTTACACTGCCGCCCACAAAGAATTCTGACATGTTGCTGTTTTTGCTGGATTTAGAGGGAGTTGCATGCAGTGGGGGCAGTGCGTGTAGTAGCGGAGCCTCAAAAGGTTCTCATGTGCTCTCTGCAATCAACGCCCTCCGAGCTGGGAGAGCGAGTATTCGGTTTTCTTTCAGTAGATTAAACACCAGTGAAGAAGTTGTTTATGCGTTGGATAGGTTAAGGGCGGTTTGCGCTGTTCCCCTCCCGGCCTGACGACAGACGCTGTTTTCGGCTTGCGTATTGGTCTTTCTTTGAGTTTTTGTCTGTCGCGCAGTATGCTCAATATTAACATGCTATGATTTTATGGTTTTTTTGGGATTGCATTAGGTTGATTTCAGCTTATCTTGCGCCCCATGAACGGAAAAAAGTCAGCCGGCAGACCGGCAACAAAGCCCGCTCGTTTAAAGAATGGGTTTTATGTGGGTGTGAAGAATAAGGGGATGTCATCCCCTGTTATGATGTACAGTCCTACTCGAGAAGGTATGATGTTAATTGCTCAACGTTATGGAGTTTTCCCTGAAAAGGAAGTCATTGTCATGGGAGAACACATGAATGACAAATGGATAGACCAAGAACAGCCCAAACGTGGCCGCAAAAAGAAAGAGATCTCAGAAAATTGAGATCAACAAAGTTTTAAAAGCCCGTTTTTTCGGGCTTTTTTATTATTCTCCCATGAAAAAACTGTCTGCTTTAATTGGGTTAGCTTCTTTAACACTGGCCTATTCCTCATGCAAAAAGGAAAATGGCGGTGATAAGCTCATTCCATCGTGCGATGGCTCACATCCGACCTATCAGGGGGAGATAAAAGCTATTCTCGACACAAAATGCGGGTCCTCAAACTGTCATCCCAACTACACGAATTACGATGGTCTGCGCAGTAATTTGGAGGGTGGTGACTTCCGCCGCGAAGTGCTGGTAGAACAAACTATGCCTAAAGGATCCTCGCTGTCCCAGAGCCAAATTAATTTGATTCAGTGTTGGGCCAACGATGGTTTTCCTGAAAACTAGGTGTTAGAGGTGAATAACCTCTCCATAAGCCGCTGCTGCTGCCTCCATAATAGCTTCGCTCATTGTTGGGTGAGGATGCACTGTTTTGATTAGTTCTTGTCCGGTAATTTCCAACTTGCGAAGGGCTACACATTCTGCGATCATTTCCGTAACGTTATACCCAATCATGTGAGCTCCCAAAAGCTCACCGTATTTGGCGTCGAAGATGAGTTTTACGAAGCCGTCTTTGTGGCCTGAAGCACTTGCTTTTCCAGATGCGGAGAATGGAAACTTACCGATTTTCACTTCCAAGCCTTTTTCTTTACATGCTCGTTCTGTGAGCCCTACCGAGGCAATTTCAGGTGAACAGTATGTGCAGCCTGGAATATTTCCATAATCCAACGGTTGTGGGTGATGGCCAGCGATTTCTTCCACGCAAATAATTCCTTCAGCACTTGCTACGTGCGCCAATGCCTGGCCTGGTGTGCAGTCTCCGAGTGAATAATATCCGGGAATGTTTGTTTTGTAAAACTTATCTACAGTGATTTTTCCTTTGTCGGTTATAATGCCAACGTCTTCTAGACCAATGTGCTCAATATTTGCCACCACACCGGCAGCAGACAATACAACATCGCATTCAATTTGTTTTTCACCTGCGGCATCCTTCAGGGTGACTTTGCAACCGGCACCGGAAGTGTCAACTTTGGTTACCTCTGTTCCAGTAAGAACGTCTATGCCTAAATTCTTGAACGATTTGGCCAAGGCTTTTGAAACATCGTCATCTTCTACGGGAACTATGTTGGCCATAAATTCTACGAGTGTCACCTTAGTGCCCATGGCAGCATAGAAATATGCAAACTCGGAACCTATGGCCCCACTTCCTACTATCAGCATGCTCTTTGGTTGCGAAGGCATGACCATGGCGTCGCGATAACCAAGTATCTTTTTGCCATCTTGCTTAAGAGCGGGCAATTCGCGTGAGCGTCCGCCCGTCGCAATGATGATATGGTTGGCTGAGTAGTCAACCACTTTTCCGTCTGCTCCAGTCACAGCAATCTTTTTTCCAGGCTTAAGCTTGCCGGTGCCCATGACAACTTCGATTTTATTCTTCTTCATCAGGAATTGAACGCCTTTGCTCATTCCTTCGGCAACAACTCGGCTGCGCTTCACCACTGCGCCGAAATCTGCTTTGGGAGTCCCAACTTCGATTCCATACTCTTTCGCATGGTTGATGTATTCGAAAACAGAAGCGCTTTTCAGTAATGCTTTTGTAGGTATACATCCCCAATTGAGGCAAATGCCCCCTAGTGCTTCGCGTTCGATTATAGCAGTTTTCAGTCCGAGTTGTGAAGCTCTGATTGCCGCAACGTATCCGCCGGGGCCGCTTCCGAGAACGATTAAGTCGAAATTCATATCTTTAAAATTGAAGTCACGAAGGTAGAATGACTTTACAGAGAATTCAATCTTTTTCTTGACGCCAGCCCCGCATTCCAAATCAAAACGCACCTTTGGTTTATTCACGTTATTTTTGCCAACTAACAAACTTCAGCCGAATGCTCAATGTCGTGTTATTTGGTCCTCCTGGTGCGGGTAAGGGGACTCAATCGGAAATTCTTTTAGAACGCTATGGACTTGTGCACTTGAGCACAGGAGACATTTTCCGATACCACATTAAGAACGCCACAGAGTTGGGTTTACAGGCAAAGGCCTTCATGGACAAAGGCGAACTCGTTCCAGATAGCCTCACCATCTCTATGTTAGAAAGTGAGGTGCAGAAGCAGCAGGATCCTCATGGATTCATTTTTGATGGTTTTCCTAGGACATCAGCGCAGGCAGAAGCGCTTGATGCGTTTTTGCTGAGTCGCGGAACTGCGATTACGTGCATGCTTGCCTTGGAGGTGGGCGAAGAGGAGCTTATAAAACGGTTGCTTAATCGTGCGACAACAAGCGGAAGGGCGGATGACGCAGATGAGTCTATTGTGCGCAATAGAATTGCAGTTTACAACCGTGAAACAGCACCGGTGGCTGGCTATTACCGGGCGTGTGGTAAGTATCGAGGTGTTGTTGGTGTGGGTTCTGTTGAAGAAATTACTGCGCGTTTGTGCGCTGAGGTAGATGGATTAATTTAAGTGCAGTGACTGCAAACATTTGATATGGCTGATTCTAACTTTGTTGATTACGTAAAAATTTGTTGCAGATCGGGTAAGGGTGGCGCCGGAAGCCGCCACTTTCGTAGAGAGAAATTCGAACCTAAAGGCGGCCCAGATGGCGGCGATGGCGGACGTGGTGGACATATAATCGTTCGTGGTAGTACAGATGTCTGGACATTATTACACTTGAAATACCGTAAACACGTCATTGCGGAAGATGGTGAGTGCGGAGCAGGAGCGAAACGAAGCGGAGCGCAAGGGCAGGACGAGATACTCAAGGTGCCACTTGGCACTGTGGCTCGTGATTTTGAAACCGGCGTATTTGCATTTGAAATAACAGAGGAAGGTCAAGAGTTTATTTTATCTGAGGGGGGTCGCGGTGGATTGGGTAATGATCACTTCAAAACATCAACCAACCAAGCCCCAGAATATGCGCAGCCAGGCGAACCCGGGAAAGAGGAATGGAAAATTCTGGAACTAAAGGTTCTCGCTGATGTTGGGTTGGTTGGCTTTCCAAATGCGGGTAAGTCCACCTTGCTCTCTGTAGTCAGCGCTGCAAAGCCTGAAATTGCTGACTATCCATTTACAACCTTGGTACCCAACCTCGGCATGGTGCGTTACCGAGGCGATCGATCCTTTGTGATGGCCGATATCCCCGGAATTATTGAAGGAGCAGCTGAAGGTCGAGGGCTGGGACACCGATTCTTACGCCATATCGAACGGAATTCATCGCTGCTCTTCATGATTGCCTGCGATAGCAAAGACATCCGAGCGGAGTACGATATACTCATCAATGAGTTGAAGAAATACAACCCTGAATTGCTTCACAAGAAACGTCTTTTAGCGATTACCAAGACCGATATGCTCGACGAGGTGATGATCGAACAAATGAAAGCGATGCTGCCGCCTGAGCTACCCTATATTTTTATTTCTTCAGTTACGGGATTTAATATTGATCGCTTGAAGGATATGATTTGGGATCAAATCAATAGGGGTTAAAACTTATTGAATCAGCTCGAATTTCTTTTCCAGTAGTTGGAACTCAACACGTCTGTTTTGGTGCCTACCAACATCAGTGTCGTTGTTGGCAACGGGTTGCTGTTTGCCGTAGAAAGTAAGTTGCAGTCTTTGCGCATTAATGCCTTTCGATACCAAATGATCGATTACTCGCTGGGCTCTGCGCTGAGAGAGTCCCATGTTGTAGCCATCAGGGCCCATAACGTCGGTGTGTCCGGAGAATTCCATGAACATGGCACGGTTCTTTTTCAAAAGAATGTAAACCTCTTCCAATTGTTGCAGGGCGTCATCAGTAAGGGCGTCATCGTCGAAATCAAACAGAACAGCATCGAGTTTAATTTTTTTGTATTCCCCCAATTCTAGCGGTGGATCGACAGCAATACTGGCTAAGTATTCATTCTCGCAACTGCATTCCAACTTGCGTTGAACTGGGCGCACTTTCACATCGTCGATGTACATGTATGACCACGTCCCATAGCCTTTGTCGCTCAGGTCTTCTGTGCGACGAATTACCTTAAGTTCTTTATCTGCTTTGAAATTGCCTACGGTAATGTATTCTTCACCGCCCTTCGCCGTATAGACATCAGAGAGTAATTGCCACTCATTGCTTTCATCTAGCATATTAAAGCGGGGATTGCTCATGGTGGCCATGTATGAAAGTTCTGTTTGCAAGTTGCTTTCAACCCTTTTTTCGGTAAGAAGAATGCCTATGCCATCTGTTATATAGTTACAGTAATCTGCTGCGTTTACAGACATTTCTATGCACACCATTTCACCAGCCATTAATGGCCTCGTGAGTTTAGATTGGAGATATTCTCTGTAGTTGCGTTTGTTGCCCACACTGAACGTAACAAGGCCTGCGTATGCCTCACCGTCTTTAGCCGGTTGTTGACCAAATACATTGTTGGGCACCCCTGCCTTGTCGCTGCAGGAGTGAAAGTAGTCGGGTGTGCCGTCGGTGGCTTGCCACCACCCGGCAATGGTGTTCAGACTTTGTTGATTGAAGTTGCTCGGACAGTAGGATTTAGTTTCGAAACTACCATTAATCACGAGGTTTTGCGCAGTGCTCGCAAGCATCGCAACCAACATGGCTATGCATAGAATAACACACTCCTTCATCTTCTCTAATAACATCCTTTTGAGATGATTATTTTGTCTTTCCGAATGTGCTTTTGAATGTGTTGATGTGAACAAAAAAAAGCCCGCGTTCTTGCAGGCTTTTTTAATTTTCTGATGGCTATTTTACCTTGAAGATTACTCTGCGATTTTGCGCCTTACCCATCGGGGTTGCCTTATCTGTGGCAGGTGTCGTATTGTCTTTGCCTGCAACAGTAATGTTGGCAGCCGAAACACCATTGTCAACCAAGAACTGTTTTATGGCTTCTGCTCTGCGAAGGGCAAGGCCAACATAGATTTTCTTGGTCTTGGTTTCGTTTTGTTCATCGTTGTCTGAGTGGCCCGTGAGTTCAATGTTCATTGTTGGATTCGCTTGCATCAGTTTGGCTACTTCTTGCAATTCAGACTCGAACATTGCCGGGATTTCTACAGATAAGTAGGAGAACCAAATAGAAGTTGCGTTGATTGCCTCTGTTGGCTTCATGTCGATATTCCTTGCACTCGAGCGGCTGTAGATAAGATCAGGATCTCTGTCTTCAGTGTTGCCGCAGAAACAACCGTCAACAGATTCGATTTGGATCACTTCTACGTTGTCGATATAGTAGTAAGCGTCGGCCATAATCATTCCTTCCTGAGTGGTCGGCTTTAGTACTTTCTCCAATTTGACGTTGTCTTCTTCACCGAAGCATCCGATGATGAAATACTCCTCGCGACCTGTAGACAGGAAGGTGCCGCAAATCGTTTCCCAACCCCCCATGGTTACAAGTGGTGCATTTGACTTTTCGGTTATTTGCGGTATTAAGATCAGCGCATTGCTGTTTGCATTTTGAAGCTTACGATCGCTGAAGTAAATACCGATGTTGTTGGCGCCCCACTTACTCAGGTCTGACAGACTTACATTAAATTTTATACAATACGTCTTGTCTTTAGTCATCTTCTTACTCAATTTGGCTTGCAAGTAAGTACGCGTATTCTTGGGGTCTTTTGTAAACGCTCTAAACCCAGCATACCCGCTACCTTCAAAAGGTTCTTCAGTACCTAAATCGTTTTTTGGAATGGCCACCTTGGTTGCTTTAGCCATGTTGTTGAAGAGGTCAGCCTTTGCCTCGTTAGGCGAGCCCCAATTCTTTAGCATACTAGGCAGTTGACCATATCCCTTAAGGAGTTTCACGTCGTCGAGCTCAAAACTACCGTCGAGCACAAGGTTGCTTGGTGCAGCTGGTGCCTCTGCGGCCGGTGTTTCTTTTGCTGCTGCTCCTGTCTTAGTAGTAGTTGTTTTCGAAGTCGTTGCAGGCTTCTTTTGTTGAGCCAGGATGCCCGAGCTGAAGGCAATCAGCAGCATCATTAATAAACTGTATTGTTTCATGATGGATTGAATTGATGAGCTTGTACTGTGTGTATGAAAACTTTGAGTTTTTCGTGGTCAATATCGGGATAAACCCCGTGACCTAGGTTGGCAATATACTTCTGAGGACCGAATGCGTTAAGCATCTTTTTTGTTTCATTGATTATGAATGTTTCTGACCCATACAACACGGCGGGGTCAAGGTTGCCCTGAAGCGTTTTTTCTGTGCCAGCGAGTGTGCGCGCCAGTTCAGGTGATGTATGCCAATCGATACCGAGCGTTCTGCAGGGCAATGCGCTCATTTCTTCTAGCGAAAAGAATGCGCCTTTGGCGAATACCGTCACAGGAACTGTCTGAACCGCTTCGCATATTTCTTGAATGTATGGCAATGCAAACGTGTTGTAGGTTTCTTTGTTGAGTATTCCGGCCCAGCTGTCGAAGAGTTGGACCATGTTGCAACCACACGCAATTTGTTGTCTTAAATAAGCAATTGTCGCGGTTGTAATTTTGCCAAGCAAGGCGTGTGCCAGTTCTGGATTTCTTGAGAGCATAGCTCGAGAAAGCGAAAATGTCTTTGATCCTTGACCCTCTACCATGTAGCAGAAAATCGTCCATGGAGCTCCGGCAAATCCAATGAGCGGAACCCTGTTGTTCAAGTCACGCTTGACGAGTGTTATTGCGTCGAAAACATACCTTAGGTTCTCAAGTATTTGTTCTGTGGATAGTCGCTCTACATCGGCGGCGGTTCGTATGGTTTGATCGAAGGATGGCCCTTTGCCCTCATCCATCCGATAGGGAAGCCCCATTGCTTCAGGAATAACGAGTATATCACTAAAGAGAATGGCGGCATCAACTCCGAGCAAATCTACAGGTTGAATAGTCACCTCAGCGGCCAATTCAGGGTTCATCAGTAGGCTCTTGAAACTCCCGGCCTTAGCCCGAGTAGCTCTGTATTCAGACAAAATTCGTCCGGCCTGACGCATCACCCAAACAGGAACTCGCTCGGTGTGCTCGCCTCGAGCTGCCCTTAATATTAAGTCATTTTCGATTTTCATGCGCTGCAAATGTAAAGGTGTTGAACAGCAACTTACCTTCGGGCAGCGATTTGACATTGTTATGACGGCATACATTCAGCATCTATTCATTTACCCGATAAAGTCTCTTACAGGTATTTCATGCGAGTATTTTGATGTGAGCGATCGGGGGGCTCGCCAAGACAGGCGTTGGATGTTGGTAGATGATAGGGGTAGGTTTATTTCACAACGTGAATGGCCGCAGTTGTGTTTGTTTGGTCTCACCCTGGCAGAGGGCGGTTTTGTGGTAAGAACGCCAATTGGGTCTGCGCAGCAGGGCGAAGTGCGAATTCCGCATTCTTTGGAATCAGGACAAACTGTTTTGGTGGATGTCTGGTCGGATAGTGTTCAGGCCATAGAGGCATCTGCCGAGATTAACCATTTTTTTTCGAGCGCACTTTCTATGAGTTGTCGCCTTGTGTATATGCCCGATGTTTCTCATCGTCCGGTAGACCGCTCTTATGCCGCTAACGGCGAATTGACATCTTTTGCAGATGCTTACCCGCTCTTGCTTATAGGTTCGGCATCACTCGATGCTTTAAATACGCGGTTGCATGAATCAAATGAACCAGCCCTCGGCTGGGATCGCTTTCGTCCGAATATTGTTGCGGCAACACAACAGGCGCATTGTGAGGATGAGTGGGCTGAATTTGTAGTGGGTGAGGTACAAGCGTCGGGGGTAAAGTTGTGTTCGCGTTGCGTCTTGACAACCATTAATCAGGCGGATGGCTCAAAAGGAAAGGAGCCGCTGCGCACTCTTTCGACTTACCGAAACATGGGAGGCAAGGTTATGTTCGGACAGAATGTAATTGCTCGTGAAGGCAGAGTTCGCGTGGGCGATGCAATCGAGGTCCGGAAGTTCGGATATCCACCTAATGCAAAATCTTGAATACTAACTCTTGCATAAGTTCACCATCACCAGCGGATGCATTGTTTACGCCTTTCGATTTCTTATCAGTGTCCCGTATATAGCCGATAATTCGTTCCACCTTTTGAGCTGAGTATTTCGAAGAAGCCTCTTTGTAGTCATTTAGTGCCCACGTCGTCATTCCAAGCTCACTTGCTGCGTTGCGCTTGTCTGGGATTGAGATATAGGAGGCTAGTTTTGCGTAGTAGTTATAAAGCGATGGAAGCACCATTTGAATTGGATTCGATTTCGGATTAGCCTCGAAATAATGAATGATGCGGTTGGCTCTCAAGACGTCCTTTTGCCCAAGTGCTTTTTGTAATTCCCAAACATTGTAATCCTTACTAATTCCAATGTTCTGTTCAATATGCTGCGAGTTTATTTCGCTGTTTGCGGGAAGTATAATCGCCAACTTATTGATGGCGTTTACAACTTTACTCAAGTCGGTTCCTAGGTATTCTGAAAGAAGTTGAGATGCACCCGAGTTTATTTTAAATCCCCGCGATTTCACATAATTCTCTATCCACTCGGGTAATTTGTACTCTTTGATTTTCTGCGAATCGAAAACCACACCTTGTTTGTCGAGTTGCTTATATACCTTCTTTCGTTTGTCGAGTGTTTTGTTCTTGTAGTTGAACACCAAGAGTGTCGAAGGCGTGGGTTGTTGCAGGTAATGGAGTAGGTGCTTCATGTCCTCATCATCATCCTCTTTTTTTCGACTCTTCCACTCTTTCATGTCTTGGGCTTCTTTCACAATCACAACTTGTCGATCGCCCATCATAGGAAAGCTCTTGGCAAGTGAAATCACCTGCTCCATAGATACATCTCTTCCATAAACGATGGTTTGCCCGAACGCTCTACTTGCCTCGTCGAGCACATTTTCTTCCATATAGTCTGTAACCACATCAATGAAATACGGCTCTTCACCCATGAGGAAATAGATGGGCTTGAAGTTTTTTAACTCTATGTCGCGAATGATGCGGAGGTGTTCCATAATGAATAAGTTGAGAGCAAGATTGAGAGATAGGTTAATCCCACCGCAAGTGACGAACTGACTGTCCTTCGTCGCGTATTTCCTTTAAAGCGCCAATGCCGACTTGAATGTGTTTGTCAACAAAATTACTAGTGATTTTTAGGTCGCTCTCACTTGTTTTTACCCCTTGTGGAATCATCGGTTGATCGCTTACTAAAAGCAGAGCGCCTGTCGGAATTTTATTAGCAAACCCAACTGTAAAAAGAGTCGCTGTTTCCATGTCGATCGCCATTGCTCTTATGCTGCGCAGGTATTCTTTGAACTTCTCATCGTGCTCCCATACTCTTCTGTTGGTGGTGTATACAGTGCCCGTCCAATAGTCGAAGCTCAGGTCGCGAATGGTTGAAGATACCGCTCTTTGGAGCGTAAACGCGGGCATGGCAGGAACTTCGGCGGGAAAGTAGTCGTTGCTTGTACCCTCTCCTCGAATAGCGGCAATCGGCAAGATGAAATCGCCCAATTGATTTTTCTTTTTGAGACCACCGCATTTGCCAAGAAACAGCACCGCTTTGGGCATAATAGCGCTAAGGAGATCCATGATGGTTGCCGCATTAGCACTGCCCATGCTGAAGTTGATCATCGTGATACCATCGGCGGTGGCAATGGGCATTGCTTTGCCGCGACCGATGATTTCTACGTTATGCCATTCGGCAAACTTTTGTAGATAGCTATCGAAATTGGTCAATAAGATGTAACTACCGAATTGATCAAGTGTTGCTCCCGTGTAGCGCGGCAGCCAATTTTTTACGATTTCTTCTTTCGATTCCATCTTGCTTAGTTAGTTGTTTCTTTGTCGAAGTAATTTACTTCACTGTCAAAAGTAAACCGAATCGTGCAGAAGCTTCATTTCCCACAACCTCAATTGCGTATACAGCGACTAGGGGAGGCCTTGCAGGTGTGGGATGTGGTTCGGAAACAGTGGGTTGCACTTACCCCCGAGGAATGGGTGCGACAGCACTTAATCCATTATCTTATCGATCATCGGGGTTGGTCGCAAGGCCTCATGTCCGTCGAGAAAACCCTGCGTTACAATGGACTTACAAGAAGAGCAGATCTGGTTTTGTATAGCCGTGCTATGCAACCCGTTTTACTGGCAGAGTGTAAGGCTCCGGATGTAGCTGTGGGTCAGGCAGCGCTGGATCAGGCCGCTCTTTATAACCGGGCTATGGGTGTGAATTATGTCCTCGTAACGAATGGCCTCCATACTTCATGCGGTCGCATAGTTGCTGCGGATGCTCCAATGGAATGGTTGAGCGATATTCCGCATGCGCAAGTGTGAACGCGCGTCTGAGCAGAAAAGAAGATGGTGTATTTAATGAGAGTATACTTCTACGATATTTGCCGCCAAATTTTAAATTTCTGTATGAAAACTGAGTTGGAGAAAATTCTTTCGGTTTCCGGTAAGCCGGGCATCTATAAGTTGATCACCGGCGGGCGCGCCACCATTGTTGTAGAATCGTTGATTGATGGCAAGCGTGTGCCCGTGCATCCTACTCAAAAGGTGAGTGCGTTGAGCGATATAACGATGTTTACATACGAGGCTGATGTGCCCTTGCGTGAGATATTTGCCAAGGCTAAAGATGCTTTTGAGGGCGGACCCGCACCCGACTCGAAAAGTGTTAGCATGGTACTTCGTGATGCTATGCGCAAGATTCTTCCCGATTACGATGAAGAACGTGTGTATGAATCGGATATACGCAAGTTTCTTTCCTGGTATAACATTCTGCAAGGAAAGGGAATGCTTGATTTCGAAGAACCAGCCGCCAAGGGAGAGACTCCCGCAGAGGTGTAATTATCTTTTCAAGAAAGAAGGCGAGACAACTGGGTTTTTTGGGTCTGCATATGTGTAAAATCCTTCCCCTTTTTTGTCGCCCAACTTACCTGCCATCACCATGTTTACCAGCAGTGGGCATGGGGCGTATTTCGGGTTGCCGAATCCATCGTGTAGTACACGCAGTATAGAAAGGCAAGTATCCAAACCAATGAAGTCAGCCAAACGTAATGGCCCCATCGGGTGCGCCATTCCGAGCTTCATAATCGTATCAATTTCTTCAACCCCCGCGGTGCCCTCGTACAACGTGCAGATCGCTTCGTTGATCATGGGCATGAGGATTTTATTGGCCACAAATCCGGGATAGTCGTTGACGGCGACCGGTGTTTTTGAAATAGATTGTGCGAGTTCCGTCACCGCGCGTGTCACTTGGTCGGTTGTTGAATATCCTCGAATTACCTCTACCAGTTTCATCACGGGAACAGGGTTCATGAAATGCATGCCAATAACACGTTCAGGACGTTGCGTAGCAGCAGCAATTTGTGTAATAGAGATGGAAGAGGTATTGGTGGCAAGAATGCAATTCGCAGGTGCAAATGCATCGAGTTGACTGAAAATCTTGAGTTTTAGGTCAATGTTCTCTGTAGCGGCTTCAATAATGAGTTCACGATCTGAACACGCTGCTGCCATATCGGTGCAAAGGCTGATAGTTGAAAGTGTGGCTGATTTATCCTCTTCCGTGAGTGACCCCTTTAATACCTGTCGGTCGAGGTTTTTGCTAATCGTCGCAAGAGCTTTATCCAATGCCTCCTGCCTCACGTCGATAAGGTTGACAGCAAAACCATGTTGCGCAAAAACGTGAGCTATTCCGTTGCCCATTTGTCCAGCGCCTACTACTGCGATTTTTTTCATCACTTGAAATTTGAGCACGAAAATAGGATGATTGACTGAATTTGGCCGTGGTCAGTGATTTTAAGCGCTACTTCAATAATTTTACCCAAAACCAATCCTGATGATTACACCTAAGCGACTGTTTGACTTTGCCTACTATCAATTGGAGCAGTATCCATTGGAAAGAATGATGACCTCTAAGGTGGGGAGTTCTTGGGTGAGCATTTCAACACGCGATTTCGTTGAACAAATGAAGCTGGTTAGTCGCGGCCTTATTTCGCTTGGTCTTGAGCCGGGTGACCGAGTGGCCTTGATAACGCATGCGAGCAGACACGAATGGGATATCCTAGACAATGCCGTCATGCAAGCCGGTGCAGTAGATGTGCCTATTTATCCTACGATGATGTCGGATGATTGTGAGTATATCCTCAACCATTCGGAAGCAAAGTATTGCTTTGTTTCCAACGACGATTTGTTCCTGAAGATCAATGCCATTCGTGGAAAGTGTCCGGCTTTGCGGGCCATTTACACATTCGATAAAGTGGAAGGTGCGCAGCATTGGACAGAGTTGTTTGCCCTAGCTGAATCGATTCCTTTGAGTGAAATGGAAAGAAGGAGCGCGAATGTGAAAGAAAACGATTTGGCCACCATTATATATACTTCGGGAACAACTGGTTTGCCCAAAGGTGTGATGTTGAGTCATCGAAATATTGCCAGTAACGCAATCAATTGTGAAGAGCGTTTGCCTTTGCTCGAGAAGGGAAAAAGCCATTGTTTAAGTTTCCTACCCGTTTCGCATATCTACGAAAGAATGTTGCACTACATGTATATCGCCAATGGTATTCATATGTATTTGGGGGGAATGGACACCATAAAGGATGATCTCGCTGTTGCGCGTCCGCATATATTTACAGGTGTACCTCGTCTGTTTGAAAAATTCTACGATGGTATCTTCCAAAAGGGTATGGCGAATACCGGGATTAAACGAAAGCTGTTTGTTTGGGCTCATGATTTGGCTTTGCGCTGGGAGCCTGATGGCGGAAACGGTGCGTGGTATGAGTTTCAATTGCGCTTGGCGCGAAAAATTGTTTTTAGTAAAGTGAAGGCTGCATTGGGCCTCACAGAAATACGTGCGGTGGCTTCGGGCAGTGCTGCCTTGCAAACCCGTCTTGCTAAGTTTTTTAACGGGGCTGGCATCCCGGTCTTGGAAGGCTATGGCCTCACAGAAACATCGCCAGTTATTTCCGTGAATACGTTGCGCAAACCCAATATGCTTAGGCCGGGTACAGTAGGGAAGGTAATTGCAGATGTGGAGGTGAAGATCGCCCACGATGGAGAGATACTGTGCAAGGGCCCCAATGTAATGTTGGGATATTATCGTGAACCCGAGAAAACAGCGGAGGTGCTTAAAGACGGATGGTTTTACACGGGTGATATCGGAGAGATTAATGAGGGGTTTCTGCGAATTACTGATCGTAAAAAGGAACTATTTAAAACCTCGGGTGGCAAATATGTAGCGCCTCAGGTGCTAGAGAACGCCATGAAGGAAAGTATTTACATAGAACAAATAATGGTTGTGGGTGATGGTCAAAAATTCCCTGCAGCTCTTATTGTGCCCGAGTTTGTAGCATTGAAGCAGTGGGCCATGCGCGAAGGCGTCGCGGTGGACCAATCGATGAATTGGCTCAAGGATGTACGCGTGTTAAAGATGATTGAGAATGAAATAAGCGCAGTCAACAAACGATTCGGAGGTTGGGAGCAGGTGAAAGCATTTCGCCTTCTGCCGCGTGCGTTTACCATTGATGCCACTGAGATTACACCCACACTCAAGCTGAAGAGAAAACAGATTGCCGCCAACTGGAAGGTAGAGATAGATTCAATCTACCAAGCATAACCAGCGCATGTTAGAGGCTATCTTACAAGCAGATGAACAGCTGTTTCTATGGCTCAACAACAGTCACACCGCATGGGGTGACATACTCATGTGGCACGCGAGCAAGATGTGGTCTTGGACACCCGTGTATGTTTGGATGCTGTTTGCGCTGTTCAAGGGGAAGTCACCCGTTAATGCCGTTGTTGCATTGATCTGTATTGCGGTATTGCTTTTTCTCACGGATTTTGTTGCGGTTAAAACAGTAAAAGAAACGGTGATGAGACTTCGTCCAACCCATAACCCGCAGCTCGAAGGATTGGTGCAAATGGTGCGCGATGACCTTGGTAATTTCTATCGCGGTGGTCGCTATGGTTTCTTTTCAAATCATGCAAGTAATTTTTCCGGGGTAGCCGTTTTTTTCAGCTTGGTGATGCGGCCTCTTTCGCGCGTCATTCGTTATAGTCTTGTTACTTGGGTGTTGCTTATAGGGTTCAGCCGTATTTACTTGGGAGTGCATTACCCGCTAGATGTTTGCGCTGGTTTTTTGTATGGTGCACTTGCTGGTTATCTACTGTTTTTTGTGTTTAGGAAATTTGAAAAAAAGGAGAATAACCCATGAAATGGGTCTATGTTTTTTTGGGTGGTGGTATGGGTTCGCTCCTGCGCTTTGCATTGGGCACCTTATTGGCACCTTTGGCAATGTTGTTCCCTTGGGCAACACTGCTTGCAAATGCATTAGCTGCAGTAATTATTGCCTGGCTTTTTGCTTCAGGTGCACGCACCGAAAACGAGGAGCTATGGTGTTTGGTGGCTGTTGGTTTTTGCGGTGGGTTGAGTACGTTTTCAACTTTTAGTATGGAAACTGTTCAGCTTGTGCGCTCTGGACATACCCTTTTGGCATGGAGCTATGTGTTGCTAAGCGTGTTCTTGAGTTTGATTTTGTTTTATTGTATTGTCCAGTTGTATCAACGTGCATAGGTGAGTAAATGCTTGATGAAAGTTTTTTAAGGTTGATTCTGTATGGAATGCCCACATTACTTTAGGCCCAATGAAATCCTTGATAGTCATAGTATGCGCTTGGGTAGTTGCATTGTTTTCTTTTGCTATAAATGCACCCCAGGCAGTTGCTCAGTCCAATGCCCGAAACTTGGGCAAATCGCCTAAACTAATTATTGGCATTACCGTCGATCAAATGCGCTACGATTATTTGTTGCGCTATTGGAACGACTTCGGGCCAGACGGCTTCCGAAGGTTAGTGAATGATGGGTTTCTGTGCCATAACCTCCATTACAATTATATGCCTACCTACACCGGGCCGGGGCATGCCTCCATTTTTACGGGAACCACGCCAGCCTATCACGGCATAATCCAAAACGATTGGTACGACAGATCAAGTAACACCATGATCTATTGCTCTGCCGACACCGGGGTAACAGGAGTGGGAACCGTTGAGAAGGCCGGTAAGATGTCGCCGCACTATCTCACCGCTTCTACCCTTGGCGACATGCTTCGTATGCAAACCAATCAACGAGGTAAGGTTATTGGGATCGCAATGAAGGATAGGGGAGCCATATTGCCAGCGGGTCGAACGGCCAATGCGGCTTATTGGTTTGTGGGTGGCGATGAAGGCGTATGGGCGAGCAGCAGTTGGTACATGAATGAATTGCCAGCTTGGGTTGTCGATTTTAACAAGCTCAATAAGGCGGGTGACTATTTAAAACAACCGTGGGATTTGTTGCGAGATGTAGCCGTGTACGATGAGAGTGCGCAGGATAATAACGCACATGAGACCCCTTTCAAGGGCACAACAAAACCAACGTTTCCGTACGATTTAAA
>CAMBPD010000025.1 GCA_945869405.1 Chryseobacterium gleum
AGAGGATCAGTTTGTTTACGAAAGCAACTACCGAAGCGGAGTGCGCGTTCTTGACGCCATTAGAGTCGGCTCTTCTCTGCTGAGTGAGGTTGCATTTTTTGATTTGTATCCATCCAATGATAACGCTCAATATTCGGGCACGTGGAGTAATTATCCTTATTTACCGAGTGGCCTAGTGCTGGCGACTAGCATGTACGATGGCATGTTCATCGTAAAACCAACGATCATCACCACCTCTCAAGACAGCTGGGACTTGTGCACTACAGACGACGTTGTGTTTGAAATTGACATCAACGCAAACTTGGCGTTTCCATTAACAGTAGGTATCGATGGCTTGGGTGGAGCAACTGCTTCTGCAGCCGTCATCAATAACCAAGGAGTAACAACCATTACCATTACCGGTATTTCTACGTTGAGTCCAGGTAGTTATTCGCCGAATCTTTTGCTCATCAGCAACTTCGGCGAACAATACGAAATTCCACTCGAGGTAACTATTTGCAATACGATCAACGTATCGGAAAATGTCTCTTCATTGCTGAGCGTATTCCCGAATCCTGTTGAGCAGGAATTGCAGGTGCAGCTCACGCAATCGGTTAAGGAACTTGAGCTTTTTGATGCTGCAGGGAAGAAGGTGTTGAGCATTCCTACCAACGGTCAGCGGACCTTGAAAGTAGACGTTCGCTCGTTGGCTGAAGGCGTCTATTCGCTGAAGGCTGGGGAAGAGGTAGTGCGAGTGGTTGTGGCGCGATAGGACCTCAAAAAACGATTGACTAAAAAACAGTTAGGGACGCGCAACAGCGCGTCCTTTTTTTTATAGATGCGCATCTTAAGGTGTCTATTTCTAAGTGGACGCGAAACAGAGCGTCCATACCTAAGGCGACGTGCGTGTTTTCGGTAGCCGAGCGGAGTCGAGGCTTTATTTTATTTATAGTTCCCACGGCTGAAGCCGTGGGCTGTGCTGAAGCCGTGGGCTGCGCCTTTTCATTAGGGTTCCCACGGCTGAAGCCGTGGGCTGTGCTGAAGCCGTGGGCTGTTCACTGAAGCCGTGGGCTGTGTATCACGTTGCATACGAAAATCTAGACAAGCGTATGATCGATTTTAGTCGTCACTAGCTGCTGCACCACCTACCACCTATCACCTACCACCTGCCGCCTATCACCTATCACCTATCACCTAATCCTCCACCCAATCCGCTACGAAAACATTTGTATCTCTTGTGCGACCGTTGTGACGATTGCTGCACCACGATACTTTCTTGCCGTCGGGTGAGAACATAATAAATGAGTCGAACTGCGTGTCGAAGGTTATTTGTTCCAATCCGCTGCCATCTGTTCCGATCATAAATAGGTTGAACGGGAAGCCAATTTTACTTTTATGGTTGCTGCAAAACACTACGCGTTTGCCATCTGGGTGGAAATAGGGCGACCAGTTGGCATTCCCTAGGTTGGTTATTTGGCGAGCGTTGGTGCCATCTGCATTGGCTACGAACAGTTCAAGGGCTGTCGGCTCCACAAGATCACGATCCAACAATTCTCGGTACTTTTTAATGTCGTCGGCTGTTGTCGGGCGTGATGCACGCCATACGATTTGCTTCCCATCAGCAGAGAAGGCGGCGCCACCATCGTAGCCAAGTGTATTGGTTATTTGCTTCAACCCAGAACCGTCGATGTTCATTACCCACAAGTCAAGATCTCCTGATCGGGTGCTCGTGAATACGATCTTGTCGCCCGTTGGCGAAACGGTTGCCTCTGCATCATAGCCTGGTTCGTTGGTATATTGTTTTATAATGCGTCCCTGCAAATCGGCCTGGAAGATGTCGTACTCGGGGTAAATTGGCCACACATACTTACCGCTTTCTTTAACAGGCACGGGCGGGCAGCTATCCATGGCCAAGTGAGTACTGGCATAAATCACAGAGGTATTGTCGGGCATGAAAAAGGCACAGGTTGTGCGACCGTTCCCGGTTGAAATGAGCTTCCTTTTTAAACTGTCTGCTTCCAGTTTAGTGTCGAGCACGAAAATTTGATCACAGCCTTTTGTCCAATTTTTATTATCGCTTTGGAAAATTAGTTTTTCACCGTTGAAATCCCAATAAGCTTCTGCATTGTTGCCTCCGAAGGTTAGTTGTCGCACATTGGCGAAATGCTTTTCACTGGCGTAGTGAATGGGTTCATCGCTAACACCAATTTGTGCAACGGCCACAGTTGAAATTGCCAATAGAGAAATGGCTAAACTTGATCCTTTCATAGGACGCGAAAGTAAAAGCCGATGTCCATTCGTGTGAATGGTCATTGTCACGGGGCTGTCAAACCTATGTAGCCTTACTTTTGACTTCGAAAATTACCAACTATGAAATCTGTTTTCACCATTGTATGCGCTGCGGCATTCACCTTCACCTCAACTGCACAATCGGTTAAGCTACCAAAGGGAGCCATCGGACGCTTGGAGTTGAACGTTTCGGCTTTAGCCAACGACTTTATGGAGGGTCGCGGCACAGGAACCGCAGGTGAGTTGAAGGCAGGTGAGTTTATTGCCCGGGATTTCCAACGGTTTAAACTTGAGCCTAAGGGCGATTCTTCGTGGTACCAGCCATTCACTTTTGTGCCTCACGGTGCGGCACAAATTCATCACAAAGGCGATACTGCTTCATTGGGCATGGCACTGGTGAAAGAAATTACAGGTCGAAACGTGATCGGCTTTGTCGACAATAAGGCGGCAACCACGGTGGTTATCGGAGCCCACTACGACCACTTGGGTATGGGCGATGAAAACTCACTTTGGACGGGGCCGAAGGCTATCCACAACGGCGCCGACGACAATGCTAGCGGGGTCTCTGTGATGCTCGAGTTGGCTCATTGGCTGGCGAAGCATCCAAAAGATACACGCGGGCACAACTACTTGTTCATTGCCTTTAGTGGCGAGGAAAAGGGCTTGTTGGGAAGTAATCATTTCACAAAAAACTCAACTATTCCCATGAGCGATGTGGCCTACATGATCAATATGGATATGGTTGGTCGATTGAACAAAGAACGTTCGTTAGCCATAAACGGTGTTGGAACGAGCCCTTCTTGGATGCCTGTCATGAATGGCATTCAGGTAGATAGTCTAGTTCTTGTAACGAGCGAAAGTGGCATGGGCGCTTCTGACCATACGAGTTTTTACTTGAGTGATGTTCCGGCCATCCATTTCTTTACCGGACAGCACGAAGATTATCACAAGCCTACCGATGATTTCGAAGGAAAGATCAATGTGAAGGGCATGGCTTCGGTTACCAATTTTATACAGCATGTGATCGTCCTGTTGGATGAGGAGAAGAAGTTGGCCTTCACCAAAACAAAAGACGCAACCCCATCTTCATCCGACTTTAAAGTAACTCTTGGTGTAATGCCTGATTATTTATATTCCGGCAAGGGCTTGCGCATCGACGGTTGCAAAGACGGCAAACCCGGAGCAAAGGCAGGCCTGCAAAAGGGCGACACAATTATGAAACTTGGCGACTCCGACATCGAAGATATTTATGGCTACATGGAAGCCTTGGGCAAGTTCGAGAAGGGGCAAAGCACTACGATGGTTGTGCAGAGAGAGGGAAAGGTTGTTGAGTTGTCTGTCACTTGGGAATAGAAACCCGGCCTTGCATGCTAGGAAACGAACCCTGCCATAGCAAAGCCAACGAGTATGGCGGCAAATTTCATCCAATTGAAACTATGGCTCTCGTCGCTTTCGAACAATATAATGGTGGATACATGCAAGAGAATACCGATGAGTATTCCCGTTACCATTGGAGTAAACGTAGCTAAGTCGGCTACTCCGCTGATGCCAATGAAGTAGTGAGCGAAGGCACCCAGGGGAGCCATCAACGCAAATAATGCCACCCATCCGAAAATCTTAGTCATGCGCATACCTATGCCAACGAGCAGGGCAGTGAACACAAGCGCTTCAGTTACTTTGTGAAGTGAAATGCCAAGCAGCAGCGACATGCGGTGGTCATGTACATCTATGCCATGCGCATGGTCGTGTCCGGCATGGTCGTGTGCATGTATTTCGACAACTCCGCCAAAAGGCATTCCTTCTATGAAGGCATGAATCCACAACGAGATCATCACACTAACCAAGAAACGAGTCCCTTGATGTTGGTGGGTATGCGCATGCCCGTGTTCCACCCCGTGGGAAAAAAAGTCCAGAATCACTTGCAGAAGAAAACCAGCTACCACATACCAGCCAATGTGTGGCACCTCTGAATGATATAGTTCGGGGAAAAGATGCAGTAGAGTTATACCAAGCAAGTATGCCGCACTGAACGAAAGGAGCAATTTTACACCGCGACTGGCTTGTTTGCGCGTTAGCATAAAAATACCCCAACCCAACATGGAGGCTAGGAAAAGCACACTGGCGTAGAATACAGGGGATTCATTCATGATTTGCGTGCAATAATAAGGCAGCGATCAGAAACCGCGGGGCTGTATTCATCGAGTTTATAACTCCCGAACACGCTTTCCAGTTGGAAACCACTCGTTTGGAGCATGTATTCAAAGTCGGAGAGTGTTATGAGTTGAACACTTTCACGGTAATGCAGCACCGCTTCACCATCCAATACTTCGATATGTTTGACAATGTGGTTTCCGTCACGAATTTTTTTTGTGCGAAATGTGACATGATCCACATGGATGGTTTGAGATTGTTCCTGATGGTCGAGCAACGGAAAAGCATTGAGATAGTCGATTACAAGTAATCCTCCTTTGTTGAGATGAACAGCAATTTGTTTGAGCACTTTCAGGTTGTCGTCGTCCGTCTTGAAATATCCAAAGCTCGTAAATAGGTTGAACACAGCATCAAAACGTTCCGGCACTGCAAATGAGCGCATGTCTTGCACCTCGAAGCGCTGACCGTCTTTCGCCAAGGCACGCGCATAGGAAATGCTGCTGTGCGAAAGATCGATACCCACAACGTTGTATCCTAGCTCGCTCAACGTGCGAGAATGCCGCCCTTGCCCGCAACCCAAATCAAGCACCATTGCTCCGAAAGGCAAACCCAATTGATGGTGTAAGTTGGTCAACGCTTCTTTAGCCTCTTGCTCGTTGCGGTGGCGGTAAAGCATGGGGTAGTACGGTGAATCGAACCACGAGGCAAACCATTCTTTTTCTGTACTGTTCATGCGTGTTTTTTGGCGGTAGACCGCGCGAAGATAGACACTGCAAAAGGTTGTCAAAAACTTAATGGGTTTCCATAGAAAGTTGACATGAATTAATGCACCTTTGCGGTAGATTTTTCCACTATGAATGACATTGCGCTAGTAGCATCAACCAAGACTCCCTCTGTGAAGTTTAATGCCGACGGGCATTTGGAATTAAAAGGACGTTCAATTCCTGAAAATTCGCTTGACTTTTACAAGCCTTTACTTGAATGGATTGAAAGCTACGTTCAGCATGCTCAGCCTGAAACTATCGTGCATGTGCAGCTTGAGTATTTCAACACAAGCAGCAGCAAATGTCTTTTGGATCTTTTTCGTCGTCTTGAAAACATCAAGAGTAAAGTGACTATTCATTGGTATTACGAGCAAGATGACGAGGACATGCTGGAAGCAGGAGAAGATTATGAGGCCATCGTGAATGTGCCATTCAAAATGATTGAAGTAGAGGGTTAATCTGTCTTTTACTGTTTTATTTCTTTCCCACTCTTGAGGTGAAATCTAAAAACTTCTTCAACCCGTCGTAGCCAAGCAACACAGCAAGCAGCGCAGTCATTATCCAAATGATGAGAACGTTTGCAGCAAGTGTAGAGATTCGGTAACCCATAAGCACTTTGCTCGGAGCATAGTAATGTGCATTGAAGAAGCCGCCCGAGGGGTCTAGAAAAATAGGGTTTTGCTTTTGGATTAAAACAGACTCCGATTCAACAATTTTCTTGAGGTCATTTTTATTCGTTACAAAATCTTCCAGGCTTTCGTTGTAAGAGGCATCTTGGAGGCGCAGGTAATCGGTTCGTTGTTCAGGAGTCGCAGTAAGTTCTGCAATGAGCATTTCTTTTCTGTCGTTGACCTCGTTGTAATTATCCACATAATAACTGTCGAGCACAGTAAGTACAGTATCTATTTCGCGCAGCGCAGCTTCATTCACAACTTCGGGTTGAAGCATCTCCAGAGCGTCAATTTGAAACTCAGGAATACGTGAACACTCAGCGGTAAGTTCATTTCTCAGCACTGTAAGGTTCGCGCTTAGTTGCGCTTTTCCAGATTCTTGCGCCAGCAGTTTCTGCGTATCAGTGCTACGGTTTTTGAGTTCCTTCAACCAATAATCTTTTTTCCATGCATAGTATTTACGATCGCGATCGAAGGAAAAAAACTGTTGCTCGAAACCGTTATTCTTAAATTGGTATACGGCCATCGCCTCATATGCCCAACGCGCAACCATGGTGTTTCCAACCCAAGGCACTTTTCCTTGGTTGGTTATGCCAGGGTAAAGACGATCGAAGCGAACGATAACGCCGCTAAACAACAACTGCGGGATGATGAGGATAGGAATGATGATGTATATGACCTTAGCACTATTGAAGCTAGCGGAGATATTGAGTCCAAGAATATTCGCAAAGCAACTTGTGCTAAACATTACCAACCAGAAGGGTAGTAGCATACCCTCGACCTCTAATATCGTATTTCCGACCCAAACAAATGAGAGGCTTTGAATAAGCGAAATGAAAAACAGAATGGCCATTTTACCGGCTAAATAGCTTCCCTTGTTTAAACTGAGGTAACGCTCACGCTTGAGAATTTTCTGATCCTTAATGATTTCTTCAGCGCTCACGGTGAGCCCAAGGAAAATAGCAACCACTACAGAAATGAAAAGGTACTGAGGGAAGTTAAGGTTTTCACGAAAAGTATAGGGCTGTATACCTCCTGTTCCGGTGGGGTAGTATTTGATAAACAGCGAGAGCACGGCAGCAAGTAGCGGTGCTTCCAAAAAGTTGATGAGCATGTATTGGCGATTAGCCACTTTACTGAGCACATCTCGAATCACAAATACCTTGAATTGTGCCAGCGCACTTGGCAATTTGGATGCACTTTGCGGGGTGCTTTGTGGCTGCACGCGATTGGCATTCGCGTTACCAATCATCACATTGAAGAAGTTGTTCCACTCGGCAGGCGTGACCTTTCGGTGCTCCGTTTCGTTGCCGTATTCATCGACCACTTTTGCTTCGATGATGTTGAATATTTGCTCGGGATTTACATTACCGCAATAAGCACACTCGCTCTCATTGAGATTGACTTGGTTGGCCAATCGCTTGAAATAAATAATGCTCTCCACCGGATTACCATAGTAAATGGGATACCCTCCTTGATCGAGAATAAACAGTTTGTCGAGCATCTTGAAAATATCACTCGATGGCTGGTGTATGACGGTAAATATCAGCTTTCCTCTAAGGGTAAGTTCTTTGAGCAAATCCATGATGTTTTCCGAGTCACGACTTGAAAGTCCGCTTGTGGGCTCATCGATGAAAAGCACCGCGGGTTCCCGTATAAGTTCTAGGGCGATGTTGAGTCTTTTGCGCTGCCCGCCACTGATCGTTTTGTCGAGCACACTTCCAACGCGCAAATCTTTGCACTCAAAAAGCCCTACCGATTGCAGGGTATTGTCTACACGTTGTGCAATCTCCTCTTGGGTTTTGCCGGAAAAGCAAAGACGAGCGTTGTAAAAAAGATTTTCGAACACAGTTAGCTCTTCTATGAGTAAGTCGTCCTGAGCGACATAGCCAAGAACTCCTTGAATCAACTCTTTCTGGCGGTGTATATCTACACCATTTAAAGTTATTTTCCCGAAGGATGGCAGGTAATTACCATTGAGAACATTCAAACAGGTACTTTTTCCTGCTCCGCTGCCCCCCATAACACCGATCAACGTGCCGCTATCTTCCGTGAGGTTGAACTGATGCAATGCTTGGCTGCGTGTGCCGGGAAAATAGTAGGATACATCTTCAGCACGATAAACGAGGCTTCGTTGGCTGCCCGTTTGAAGATAGCGGTGCAAAACATCGCTGTAAAAAACCGGACTTATTTTACTACCGCGAATGCTCGAACCCTGACCAAATACATAGGTCCGAAGGGGGGTGATGTGCTGGCTGTTGAGGTTCAGTGCATCTGGGCCGAAATAGCGCACAAAAAAGATGTTTTCTTCTTCCAAACGCAAAAAGAGTAGTTGTCCTTTGAGGTTATCAACCTCAAGAAATTGAGTCTTTTTTAAGGAGGCTAAACGATTTGGGGCCGCTACTAAATAGGCGCTATCGTCGGGAAGGAGTTCGGGCGTACAATCTACATGCGCTTGTATTTTTTTGAAGAGTGCCTGGTCGATGTTGAAGGCTTCTGCAACGGTTTCAACAAACTCAAGTTCTTGAGTACGGTGCTCAGTGTATTCGCGCAAAAATTCAAGTAAACGCACAACCACAAAGAATTTTTCCTTTTGCTGTAGCTCTTCATTGATTTGGCTACAAATGCGCAAAACCTTCACCGAGGCCATGCTGGTTTTTTTTTCAGAGTCTTTTACATTGTGAAATTTCACTGCAAACTCCTCATACAAGTTGAGGTAACTAGTTACCATTTCCTTGTTGAGTTGTTGACGCAGAAAAAGCGCAACAATCTCCCGACCCGACTTAAGTCCGGATCCGCTGATGATGGCAAACAATTGCATCAATGCTCTTAAAATTCCTGCACTCATTGCGCGCTTTCTACGATTATGCTCTGCGCATGTTTCGCTTTGGTTTAATTATTTTTTGAAACCGGTTAATACTGTAAGGCAATGGGGTTGTGGAGTTGGGTTGATAAACCTTACCACACACCTCACTTTCATACTATGCTCCACGAAGAAATCCCAAACAGGGGGTGATCCAAATGCGGAGTTATCAAATACAATTGTGTTATTCTCGTCGTAAACAAGAACAGAGACTCGTTGTTGGTCATTTCCCGAGGTGGCTATTCTGTACGTATTCTTTTCAAGCCACAGCGACTCGAAGGCAAGCGTATCATGAGCTTGCATTGTTGCTTGCAGTGCATGTGGATCTGCAATGAAGTTTTTTCCCAATGTTTTTTCAGCGTCTTTGAAGGAATCCTCACATTGCGATAAAGCGTGGAAAGGAAGAAAAAACAGCACAGCAACGAAAAGGGTATTTGTCATGGCGCGGTGATCAGTTTTCGGGTATCGCTGATGAGGCTATGCAAATAAACCAATTGCTCGTCGGTGCACTCCACGGTTGTGTTGCTGCGGAAATAGGTTATGCTCTCTCTTTGGTCGTGCACGGGTTCCATAAACGTGTAGTTCTTTTCTAAATCATCCAAAGCCTCGCAAAGCATGAAGAGTGAGTTCCTGATTTCGATAAATG
The DNA here is from genome assembly GCA_945869405.1 of Chryseobacterium gleum. Classification (GTDB taxonomy): domain Bacteria; phylum Bacteroidota; class Bacteroidia; order Flavobacteriales_D; family Sanyastnellaceae; genus JAIBBG01. The sequence continues at coordinate 9,364 of CAMBPD010000025.1, forward strand.
ACTCCTCCTGAATAGATTCCGCAAGTGCTTTCACGCCTTGTGCCGAATAGGTTTGTTCGGCCAGCAACCGGTCTAACGGATGCCCTGCTACGCTATCTGCGGGTGAAGCGAGGTGGTGCATAGACTCTGCCCATCCTCCCAACAGTATGCACGTACTAATGTGCAGTCGGTTATTGTTTTTTAAGTAGTGCTCAAGGTTGCGAAAAAAAACGCTTTGCAAGCCGAGCATTTTCGACGGATCGCCGAGTCCAAATTCAATCTGTTGCAGCAACTCGGGGTCAACCTCATGAGAAATACCCAGGTCATCGGTAAGGCGTCGAATAGAAGCCAAGTACTGCGGAATAGCAGCGCTTTGCCCATGGTTGATGAGGTAAGAAAGATCGGCACCTAGAACACCAAGGTTAAGCGCTTTTTTCATTTCACCGGTCCACTGTTCGGGATGGCTTGCATCCAAAGGAATCGATGCATCATAGGGTATCGATTCAAGAGCAATCATGTGCGAGAGCAGAGAGGGAGGTGGTATTACAACCACGTTGCCGTTCAATAGAATCGTGCCCGTTGCAGAGATGCCGGTCGTGTCGGCACCACGAACTTGCGGTTGCCCGGGCAGTTGCTCGTTGCACGAAGAAGCCAGAATCGAAATCACCACCAATACCATACATGGTTCTCCCATCGATAGTAGTGTATTGAAACTGGGTTTGAATTGCATATTGACAAATGAAAGCCTAAAACCTGAAATTCATTCATCGCCTCGGGTCAAGTATTCAACAAAGAGGGCAATATTCACTCGAAAAAAATGTTGAAGCACGTCGGCAGAATCGGCACATCTTTGCGCTATGACAATTCGTTTGCGGAATGTATATCTTGTGTTTATGGCAGTGGCAATTGCTGCTAGTTTGGTCCAATGCAGGAAAGAGCGCTTCAACAATGACTCCTCAGCCCGCCTTGAATTCTCGAACGATACGGTATTCTTCGATACTGTTTTTTCTACTGTGGGAAGTTCCACCCAGTATTTGCGCGTAGTCAATCCCTACAACGAGATCCTGCGCATCGATGAGATAGCTTTAGCCGGGGGCACTTCATCACAGTTCCGCATTGCGATAGATGGCCTCGACGGACCGATGCAATCAGGAGTGGAGATTCTACCCAACGATAGTATTTACATTTTTGTTGAAGTGACCATCGATCCGCAAGATGCTACTTTGCCTTTTATTGTCGAAGACCTTATTCGCTTTCGCATCAATGGCAATGAACAGTCGGTGCTTTTGCAGGCATGGGGACAAAACGCATTTTTTCACGGAGGTTTAAACTCATGTGCCAATCCATTCAGTTACATCATTCCATCTGGAACTACAGAGGTTTGGACAAATGAACTACCGCACGTAGTATACGGTATCGTAGCGGTCGATAGTGGGGCTACGCTACGTATTAATCCTGGCGTGCAGGTCTATTGCCACGGTAAGTCGGGAATCTATGTGTACAAGGGTTCCATTGTAGTCGATGGTGACCTAGGCGCGGAGGTTGTTTTTCAGGGCGATCGATTGGAGTCGTTTTATGATGACATACCCGGACAGTGGGGCATTCAACTCGACTGTCCTTACGAAACGGCCATGGGGCCTCAAGTAGCGAGTATCGTACGGGGCGGTATTTGGATTTTCCAAAGTCCGGGCTCAACCATCGAATATGCCAAGCTAATAAATGGCAACATCGGTATTCAGATAGATACCACGGGTGTGAGCTATAGCGGTGTCAACTATTCGGTTGACATTCGGAATACCAAAATACTCAACATGGCGGGTATTGGTTTGCTTGGCCAGGGCGCTTCTGTGAGCGGAAAAAATCTGCTCATAGGGAATTGCGGTCAGCAAAGTGCATACTTCGGCATAGGTGGCCGCTACCGCATGGACAATTGCACCTTCGCCAATTATGGAGGCGACAACACTAGGCAGTTGCCCGCGTTTGTGCTGAATAACTATTATGAAGACATCTATCAGAACATTCAAGTGCGTGAAATCTACGAGAGTGTATTCAACAATTGCATCATGTTTGGCAACAATGCTTTTCTCTCAGATTTCAATGAGTTTTTAGTTGACTTGGATGAGGGTGCTCCTACCAATTACCGTTTTCGTTATTGCCTGGTAGATACAGACGAAAGCGTCGAAGATGATGGGGTGCACTTTGAAGGCATGAGTAACAACCAGGCGCCGCTTCTTTGCAACCCTTCGGAGGGTAATTTTCGATTATCTTCTTCCAGTCAGTTAATGGTTGGCACCTCTGTGTCGAGCGCCAACCTATCCGAGGATATTGACGGTTCTTCCTGGGGTTCACAACTTTGGAAGGGTTGTTATGCATACGACGCCAACACGCCCTGTGAATGAGTTTTGAAGCGGACTTTGCAGACGATGTGTTGAGTCGTTTGAGTCGGCTGCAATCGATGGCCACAGCCGCCAATCAAATAATAAGTTACCCACGTCCTTCGCCCGCTGAGGCGCGAACAATGGTACCTGCCGCAAAAGAGAGTGCTGTAGTGTTTCCGTTGTTTGTGCGAAATGGAGCTTGGCACACAGCCTTTATGAAACGCCCGGCAGGCCAAGGTGTGCACAGCGGTCAATTATCATTTCCTGGAGGTCGACTCGAAGAAGGTGAGACGCATCTGGAAGCAGCGTTGCGCGAAACCCATGAAGAAATAGGGCTGTCACCAGCGCAGTGGAAAGTGCTTGGCGAGCTATCAGCGCTTTACATACCTCCGAGTCATTTTGTGGTGCAACCCTTTCTGGCCGTAGGTCCTGAAAATCCCAATTTTGAGTTGAGCACACACGAGGTCGTGGAGTGGATAGAATGCCCAGTTTCTCATTTTTTACAGTCCGGAATCATAGAGAGGAAGGGCATTTTCGTTGCGAAGTACAATCAAACATTCGATAGTGGATATTTTAATATTCAAGGTCACACATTGTGGGGCGCAACCGCTAATATGGTACAGGAATTTCGGTCCTTGTTTGGCTACCATGATTGATACTGGTTGAACCGACATTCGTCATGCCTGTATCAATCATCGGAATCTAAATTTGAAAGCTGTCCATGAAAAAAATTATTCACTTGCTTTTGGCATGTTGCTTAAGTGTTGCGTCGCAGGCGCAACAGTCTGCTTCCGTTGAGCAGGTGGAGGTAGCATTGCAGCAAGCATGCTTAGACGGAAATGCAGATGCTATTCAAGCGTCGGTATTGCAGTTAGCGTCGTTGGGTGCTTATGGGGCCGACAAGTTAGAATACGCCTCCAATTTGCTCAGTAGCATTGAGGTGAATGGCATTCTTTTTACAGGAAGCAAGGGCGATACGTATCCTGTTCTCATGCTCCAGTTCCTCAAAAGTATGCGCACAGATGTCCGTGTTATACACACTGAATGGCTCAAGAATCAGAACTATTTGTCTCAAATGCAATCCGCTGTTGGAATAGAGAAAGAAGGGGCAGAGGGTATTCGTTTGTTAGCACAGAAAATGCCCGTGTATGTTTCGCTGGCAGCAAAGTCAGATATTATTTCGGCATTGGAGTCTGATTTGTACTGCACAGGACTTGCATTTAAATGTTCAGATTCACCGCTCGCCAATGTGCGGAGCATGTACATGGGTTGGTGGGAAAATTGTGGCAAGAACCATATGGCTGCAGGCTATGGCTTGAATGCAAATTATCTTGTTCCTCTCGCCATGCTGGCTAGCTATGCCAATTCAAATAGGTACACATCGGAATACAAAGTTATAAAGCAGAAATATGCAGAGATAGCAAAGAGTGTTGGAGAAAAGGAACAATTACCCGTTATGAAGTGAGTAAATGATTTTGAGTAAACGACCCTATCAGCACGAGCACGATGAGCAACTCATGGCTTTGGTGAGGCAGCACAACCAGCGCGCCTTCGAGGAGTTGTATGTGCGTTACGGAAAGCTCATGTATAATTATTTCTTGCGAATGCTTTGGAAAGAAAAGGAAAAGGCTCGTGATTTTACTCAGGAACTGTTTACCAAAGTCTACCAAAAGACACACTTATATGATGCCTCTCGCCCTTTTAAAACCTGGCTGTATAGTGTGGCGCACAACATGTGTAAAAATGAATACGCTAAAGTAGAAGTGCGCAAGCAGGCGCAGCAAACCTTGAAGGCGGAAGCCATGGGAGTTACTCCGCCGGTGGCGCAAAAAAATATGGACAGAAAGTCGTTCATGGAGCAGTTAGCAGCTGTGCTGGCCCAGCTCGATGAGGTCAAAAGAGAAACATTTGAATTGCGTTTTGTGCAAGAGTTGAGCATCATTGAAATCAGTGAGATCATGAGCGTGAGTGAGGGCACTGTGAAGTCAAGACTATTTTATTTGTTGAAGGATCTCAATGGGAAACTCAAATCCTTTGAGGGCATTGCAGTTTGGTTGTCATGTTTAATTCTATTCCAAGGTCTGCTATGAGCGAGAACGATTTATACCGACACGAAGACATCGAAGCTTTGCTTATGAGCAAGGCTTTCAGTGAGTTGTTGCCCGAGGAGAAAACATTTGTACTCCAGCACGTTGGCGATGCCGCTGAGTATACCTCCATGCGCGACTTGTTGCTAGAGATGCACGAACTGACTTTTGATGCAGAATTGAAGGAAGCTCCAGAGTCGCTCGAGACAGCCTTGCTTCATGGTTTTGCAGAGCATGCCGAAAAGGAACGTGGTTACAAGCATCGTTTTTCTCCATGGATGGGTTGGGCCATTGCGGCAACGGTAGTAGGCTTCTGTGTGCTTTTTTTCTGGCCTGCAGGCGAAACACAGCATACGGCGGAGGTGAAAGTTGAAAGAGCATTAGAGAACGATCAAAAGGAAGTGGAGAAGGAAGGTACCGCGCCCCCTGTAGCTCCCAAGCCTGCGGTGTCGGTTCCCAACGTTGTGCTTCCTTCTGAGGTAGAGCGGCTGCTGGCGGAAGTGGTACAGGCAACGACACCCTCAACACCAAGATCTGTGGCTGAATTGTATGAATACGAGGACGCTATAAAGTCGGTTAGCCTCACTCAAGAAGAGTCCTACGACTCAGAGGCGCCGGCTGAATATGCTCCTGTAGAGTCTGATAGCTATACTACCAAAGAAGATTTGTCTGTTGTCGAAGATCAAGTGAGTAGCGTAAAACCTTCTGCAGTGAACGCTCCGGAAAAGTCGATGAGCAAGGCGGAGTCGTTACAACGAGTCGCAACCGATGCGAAAGCATTGGGTAAAGCCAATCGCAAAAAGATGCGCAACCCCGATGTACTAAAGTTGTCTCAAGCCAAAAAGTTGAAGGCATTGCTTCGCAGCGAATAGCATTCCCGCTTAGTGCTTGTTATTGAACGTTAATAAGCGCCAGGAAGGATCAACCTGCAGCGATTGTTTGCGAAATTCTCTGGCTGCATAAAGTGCTTCTTGGTCATCGTAGTGCATGCTCAATACATGCCCGCTCTGTCCGCAGGGTGTTATATTCAACCCCGATTCCACTTCAGCAAAGTCGATCATGGTGCGCATTTGCGACCCGAAGAAGACCTTTGTAAAGCTCGTACTGTCCAAATAAAATCCAGATTGGTGAATGGTTTCGTTTCCGCCGTAAACAGGGCGCTTGGGCATGTTGAAAAATGGACGAAATACAGCGACCTCACCTAGAGGATGTTTAATTTCTACTGAGGCTGTTTTGCCCCAGGTCCAAAGTGAGGGATTGTCGCCAAAGCTTGATTGCAGTTCCTTGTATGTTGCGTCAAAGGCAGTCACCAAAATGTCGGTTTGACATTCTTTTGCCGATGTGGCAACGTTGTCCCACCAAGGTCCATCGGGATGGTCGTGCATGGCTTGAATGCTTCGCTGAAACTGATGGGTCGTTAGGAATAGCGCAAAGAGTTCGCTTCCCATTTCATCAGCCATTGCTAGGCGCATGGTATGGTAAAGAATTCGGTTAAAAAGAGTAGGGGCCACTAGTTCGGGGGCATACTCTCCGTTCCATTCAAGTGTAGATTTTAACCTTGCCAAGCGATCGTCGTTTCCCAGCTTGGATTGTGAAAGGATGGTGCCCCATTCTTGCATAAGTGACGCATCTACAGTACTGCGCGAATCATTGATAAGGTCTTTCATCTTTTCAAGTGTCCAAGCATTCTCAGGTTCTATGAGCGACCGAATACGATCTGCTCTGTATTGCGGTTTATAGTATCCTGGATACATGAATGTATCTGTTCGATTGGGTATGTTGGCCAAGAGGTTACCGGGCCAGTCGTTGGCACTGTATATATAGCCTTGCTCCGGATCGATGCACCTCGGGTTGATGGCAAACGGGTAGAAGCTCTTCCAATCGTTATCGGGCAATGTGCCATCAAGAATCGTCCAACTGTTTACGCTGTCAGCTCTTTCAACAAGGCGAGCAGCGGCCCACCAAGCGACATGCCCCGCAGAGTCGCCGTAATTTACGCTCAAGCCAGGGGAGTGTATCATGCCCACCCCTTCTTGAAACGAAGCCATGCTCGTGGATGTATTTAATTTCCACAGTCCCTCTAAGTTATCGTTTTCGAGCATAGTGTAGGTCCATTGCATGGCCACCGGATATTTAGAGGGCATGCGGTTGAATACATCGTTTATAATAGGCCCATGACGAGTCACGCGCACAAGCACGGTAGTGTCTTCATCGCCCTTTACCCGTATGGTATATTTTTTTTGGTCACAGGGCTCGTATTGGCCATTATATAAAAACAGGGTGCTGTCTTCGCTTGAGGGTTGTTCTGCATAGAAGTCCATATCGTCGTTGAGCAGCATGGTGATACCCCATGCCTTGCCGCGGTCTCGACCGATCATAGCGAATGGAACTCCGGCCAGGTAATGACCGTACAGTTCGAACTCAGGTGATTTCAAATGTGCCTCATACCAAGTTTGTGGCACCATGTAGCCTATGTGAGTATCGTTGCATACGATTACTTCACCGCTTTTTGTTTTACGACCACCTATGACCCACGCGTTACTGCCATTGAGCGTGGCAAAGGGTAACAGCGTCTCGGTGGCTTCGAAGGCTTTCGCCAGATCGATCGTGCCCGCGAAGTAGGCAGAGTCGTGAGGTGTGGTAGGTATCGAAGATTCGGCGCTATGCATAAGTCCCAGTTGGTCCAAATAATCGTTGCTGAAATGCTTGGCGATATAATCGACTACAGGCTCTGTCTTTTGTGCCATTGAAAAATTGAATGCCAAAGCCCCCGTAATATAATAAAGGTCTATAGGGGCGAATGTGCTTTTGGGGATGCCTATAATGCCGAATTCTGGTGGGGTAGGGCCATTTTCTATATAATAGTTTACTCCCGCCAAATAGCTCTGAATTGCTTCGTACATGGGAGTTCCACGTTGGGTCTCAAGGCGGGCGGTCGAGGCTTCTGCGTAATCCTTCATGCCTAGGGTGAGGAAAGTACGATCTACTTTAATCATGGGTTGTCCGATTACTTCGGCAAGGGTGCCACTTCCCGCTCTGCGCATCATTTCCATTTGAAAGAGTCGCTCTTGGGCATGCACATAGCCGAAGGCCATGAAGAGGTCGTGGTTGTTTTCCGCTTCGATGTGCGGCACGCCGAAGTCATCGAAGTGAACGGTTACAGGCTGTTGGAGAGCGGGTATTGAAATCTCGCCTTCGTATTTAGGGGCCGAACGCTGGAGCCAGATGTAACCGGCCACTGCCAATAGGATAAGCAAAGAGAATACGATGAGGAGAATTCGTTTGAGCATATTAGGCAGTTGTTGGGGAGGCCAATATACTGATAGCTTTTTGCCAACCACTCACATTGCTCACCCCTAAGGAATGTAGAAGCCGGTTCGAATGGCTTCCGACACTAGGTGCACCACGTTTCGCGCATGGAAATGCGTAATCAGGCGCCCACGGCATAAGTCGATAGTATGTTTTGAAAGGTTAAGCCTCGGAGCAATTTCTTCACTAGATAGACCTTCGCAAATCATGCCCAGCACGGTGTGGTCTCTATCCTTCAGCTCTGCGAATATGTATGGTTTCTCTTCACGATTGGTCTGTTCGGCCTGCACCTCTTGCAAGATGGAGAGCGTAATCTCGTCGGCTGCATGAACCCCTCGGTAGTAGACGTTGTAAATGGCGTCGATGAGTTGTTCTGCTGCGATATCTTTTGTTGCGTATCCGTGTGCGCCCAGGCGGAACATTTCACGAATCATACGCTTTTCGTTGAACATCGACAATACAAGTACTTTGATGCGTGGGAATTTTTTTCGCAATTGCATCAAGGTCCGAGGGCCATTCATGTCGGGCATTTGCAAGTCTAGGAGAATGACATCAACCGGCAGAGTGTTCAATTTCTCAAGCAACTCGCGGCCATTGGAAGCATCGCCAACTACCTTAATTCCCTGCCCAATCCCCACTTGCGAGATGATGCCCTCGCGCATGAGCGGGTGGTCGTCAACAACCATTACCTGTATGTGCAGCTTGCGTTTTTGTGTCTCCATGGTCATTCTGTTTCAGCGATTGGAAGGAGTGTTAACGTGGATGTATCGATGGAAACGTCCAGTTCTGATTGACTATCGGATCGTCTGTAATTCAAATCGGCTTGAGGTGTGTCCAACCGCCGATATGATTCCCGAGAAAGTCACAGTTGAAAGGAGCGAGGTACACTTTGTTATGCTCGAATCGAGCAGTTCTATTGCACTGCAGCATCTGGGGAATTGCAATCACAAGGTTCCCTTGGTCGTATTCGTAGTTTCGCCAACCTGCAAGTTCATTCGGAACATTGAAGTCTCTGCATTGGATTATATGTGCTGGCCATTCAACATGCGGCATGTGCGTGAAATGGAGAGCCGTTTGACAGACTTGCATGCCATGGGTGCTGAGTGCGCCGAGTTTTCAGAGGGCTATGCGCTTGCGCTGAAATTCTTGGCAGAAAATATTCGCAGGCATTCGTTCAAGGAATTTGTTATTCCCAATATTAGAGGCTACAGCGTATGTTCAACGCACGAGGTGATTCGATTTGAAAGCGATGGAGCCTGCACTCTTGCGTTTACTTCGAGCGGTGAGCAGGTGATCACCAACAAGCCGCTTGAGCACTTTGAATATGTGCTTGATAAAGCCGGAATTGTTCGCATTCAGATCAGCCACTTGATTAACCTCCACTACTTACAAAGCTGGCAGCGTGACGAAGGCTTTAAACTCACTCTTGCAGACGGTTCAACGTTTGAGGTGTCTGTTCGTTGGGTGCCGCTTTTTGTGCAGGCTTTCAGCAGGTGGTCCAAAAAAAAGGAGCTCTCAAAATCCGAAGTCTTAATCCACAAAACGGAACATCCTTTTCCAACGGAGCTCAGCACTTTCCTGATAATTAGGGTCTTCTTTTGAAAACCATGTAAACACTGGTTTCCCAACGATATGGTCTTCAGGTACAAAACCCCAATAACGTGAGTCGGCACTTTGGTGGCGGTTGTCACCCATCATCCAGTAATACCCTTGCTTGAAGGTGTAGCTGTCGGCTGCTGCGCCGTTGATAATGGCTTTGCCATCGACCACCTTCAGGGTGTTGCCTTCATAGTTTTGAATGACTCTCCTATACAGTGCAATATTTTCAGGCGTGAGAGGCACGGTCTCCCCCTTGGAGGGAATATGCACCGGCCCGAAGTTGTCGCGTGTCCATGTGTTGAATGGTGCCATGGAGGAGTTGGGGAATAATGCCTGCGGATCGAACGACTCAGGAAGCGTGTCGTTGTTTACCTCAATCTTCATTATGTCGGAGTTGCTTCTCAACGCTGCGGCATCTGCGGCGGTGAAGGAAGATTGATAAACCGTCGCACCACTGTCATTCATACTATTGCGGTCGTTGATGTTGACCTTGTATTCGGCGTAAATTTTCCTCAAGGCAGCAGGGCTTTTCACTTGGAATTGATAGCTGTGCATAACGCCTTCCGGATCTTGAAGCGGTTGCCCATCGATGTGCACTTGGCGATTGATGATGCTTAAATTATCGCCCGGCACGCCTATGCAACGCTTTACGTAGTTCTCTCGCTTGTCCATCGGGCGGTAGCGCACACCACCAATAGGCATTGGTTTTGGTGCTCGTTGATTGCGCTCGTAGCCGCAAACGGTGCAGAGTTTTTTAATCGCAAAATTGTTGCGCGCCAGTTGGTTGAAGCGCTCTGGGTTGGCGGCATATTTTTCGTATCCAGTGGCCAACACAATACCTTCCTTGCGCACATAGCTGTAGTAATCGTGGCCCGCATAAAATGGGTCAACCATGATGGTATCGCCGTGAGGGAAATTGAACACAACTGCGTCGAGTCGTTCTACACTGCCGAAACCCGGTAAACGGAAGTAAGGCAGACTCATGGCCTCGCTGTAGCTATTAGTCATTCCTCCTGGTAGCGCATTGTGCAAGAAGGGAACAGAGAGCGGTGTTTGCGGCACTTTCGGACCATAGCTGAGTTTGCTCACGAACAAGTAGTCACCCACGAGCATACTCTTTTCCATGGAGGGCGTAGGAATGGTAAACGCTTCGAAGAAAAAGGTACGTATCGCCGATGCGGCGATTACGGCAAAGAGCAAGGCTTCACTCCATTCTCTGATCATGGTTTTTTTCTTGCTCGCCCAATCGCGAGGACCCAAGTAAGGCAAGCTTGTCTCTTTGAAGGCCAAGGTTGGAAAAGCTATCCATGGCAAAACGCCAAACATCCATTGGTCTTTGGTTTTACTTTTTCCAAAGGCAATGCCCGTTTCCACATTCATAACCGCCAACAGCATCAGATTGATTCCGGGGCATAGAAGCACGAAAAACCAATACCACGGGCGCTTGGTGAGCTTGAGCATAAGCACCAGGTTGACCAAGGGAATGTAGCCCAACATGCTGTTCAGTCCAGCGCGCTTAAGCAAGGGAGGTAGGGTGATGCTGTAAACGAGTACTAAGGCTATGAGCAAAATCCAAGATATCATATGCAATTGTTTGAGAGCACCAAATGTATAGGATTAGAGATTACAGGCACTCATAGATTCTTAACGAATGATTCACTACTCACGGCGGCTCCGGCCTCACCTAGGTCAACCCCTCATCAAATCATCCATTCCAAACACACCTTGCTTTGTGCGCATGAACTCCGCAGCTTTCACTGCACCTTGGGCGAATCCTCTGCGGTTGTAAGCTTGGTGTATAAGCTGAATTTCATCGACACCGGATGTATAGCGAATAATGTGAGTTCCAGGCACTTCGCCTTCGCGGCGCGAGAATACGCCTAGTTTGTTCGAGTCGTCTGTCGCCTCATTGATCCATCCTTCGCGACCAGGATAGTTTTCTAAAATACCCTCAGCCAGTGTAATGGCTGTGCCGCTAGGTGCATCAAGCTTGGCGGTGTGATGTATCTCTTCCATTGATGGTGAGTACTCCGCAAAATCACTCATGATGCGGGCGAGCTCCTTGTTGAACTTGAATAGGATGTTCACGCCAATCGAAAAATTAGACGCAGTGAACAGTGCGCCATTCATCTGCGCGCAGGCCTCTCGCACTTCCGGCATACGCATGTACCAGCCTGTTGTGCCCACAACAATGGGCACACCCGCTTGAAAACACTTCAGGATATTATCGACAGCGGATTGTGGCTCGGAGAACTCAATGGCAACATCGGTGCTTGCCAGATCTTCTGCTTTGAAGGGTGTGCTGCGTGTCGATCGAAGGGTCACGGTATGCCCGCGCTGAAGTAAAATCTGTTCGATTTCCTTGCCCATTTTGCCGTAGCCTATCAGTGCAATGTTCATGGTGTTCAGAATTGAAGGGTGAGCCCTAAGCCGTGGTGCCTGCTGCCGGCCACAAAGTAGGAGGGATGCCATCGCAGCGAAAGGTCGTTGCTGATGTCGTAATAAAAAAGATGCGCATCCACGTTGGCGTCGATGGCTTGCAATACATACACACCGAGTAAACTCATATAACTAATGTCCATGAACTTGCTATAGTAGTCCATGCCATCTTTGAGGTATAGCGGATCATCGCTTTCCGTTGCAATAGTTAGCGGATCATTATCGGCTGCGGCGATGTACTGGTTTTTGAAGAACTTGTAATTGCGCGTATTGAAGTCGATGAAAGCTACACACGTGCCTACACCTGCCCAAACCACCGGCACTTTCCAGTATTTGCGAAAGAAAGAACCCTTTTTAGCCATGCCGTTGTAGATCTGTCCGGCGCCCGGTAAGGTCAAGGCCAGCCTCGTGGCTTTGAAGGGTGAATGAGGTTGCAATTGCCAACGTGCCGAAAACTGCTTGCGAAAACGGCTGTTGAACAACGCAGTGTCGGGCGCCGCAGCTGAGCTATCGGCGGTTTGTGCCGACGCGGTGGCAGGGCCCAACAACAATATGGAAATTACAAGCGCTCTGAGCATTGATGAAGCAAAGAAAATCGAACGGAGCCAAAGAACGCACACGATTAAAATTTATTCCCAACAAAAGTTCCGAATTACCTTTGCACTCCCTAGTCAATGAACCCTGGGGGAACTCGTTCTTTAATTAAACGTAAAAAT
>CAMBPD010000026.1 GCA_945869405.1 Chryseobacterium gleum
ATATCGAAGCCCAACGACAATGAATTTTTGTAGATAGGATCCAATTGATCACCAGGAACTACAACCCATTCTGCATTGAAAGAAGTGCGTTTTGTGAGCTTGTAGCGCCCACCAAAACCAATGGCGTAGATATCATTGTTTTGAGTCGAGTCGGCGACTAAGTTTCGGTGCACAAGGGTGGGCGCAACTTGCAGAGAGAGTGCATCATTCACCTTTCGTGCAATTAAGAGTTGGTGACAATAATACATGCGAGAGGTGAAGTAGTTTTCTCTGTTTGGGTCTCCAAAGGGAGTAGTTCGCACAACTGCCGAAGAAAACCACGATAGGGTCACGGGTACGTTTTTCAATCCGCTCGATTGGCGGAGTATTTTGTACTTAATGAACCCGTCGATCTCCTTGTTCACATTTGATCTTCCTAAGCCGACCATCATGCGGTCGTTGAGGCCATATTCAAAACCAAGTCGCATGTAGGCTTGGTCAAGACCCCACAGATCACTTACACCAGAATTGATTGTGCCGAAGCGGTGCGATATGCGGAAGTCGAGGTGCCCTGCTGCTGCATTTTCAACCGAATGCATGTTGATGACGCGCGTCGATTTGAATGTAGCAATTGTGTAGTCCAACGTTGGTTCGTCTTCACCCAAGAGCGAAAGAAGATCGGTGGTGTCCTCTTGTGCTGAAAGGGGTGTAAAGAAAAACAGAGCTGAAACGATCAGCCCTGTTTTTAAAAGTGATATGCGCATGAAAGGCATCATTGCTTCAATTCTGTTAGTGTTGACTTGCATGTTACATCAATAACATTAGAGATGTTATCCGATTTGTCGCCGGGTATCTTCACATCAAAATCACTTGCTTTTATTGTGAATTTCGCATCGGTTACGATTTTACCACCTCCCACAATAAATGTTCCTTCTGTGCTTACCGGTTTTGTAACGCCATGCATGGTCAGGTCTCCCACTATTTTGGCCTTGTAGGTTCCTGCTACAGCTGCATTTACAGCTGCAGGGTTTTCTAATTTGCCTCTGAAATTTGCCTTAGGGAATTTATCACTCTCCATGTAGGTTTCGTTAAAGTGCTCTCCCATGAATGCGTTTTCGAAAATGAACCCCTTCATGAGAGATGCTATTTCGATTGCGCCAGATGTGGCGTCGTATACAATAGAGGCTTTGTTGTTGGTGGCTTCTATTTTTTCCATTTTGGCGTTCGAAAAGAAACGAATGCTACCGTCTTTAGTGAAGAATTTTTGCGCTTGCAGGTTGCTGGAAACTGCCACTAAAACGCCAAGAATAAGTGCTTTTGTCATCTGTTGTTTTTTTAATCGTTTTTATTTACTACAACGCCTTGATTCAGTTGAACCTCGCCGAACATCTCATTAAAGCCGTTGCATATCCCCTTCACTTCAATCATCGTGCCTTGCTCTTGTTGAGGGGCTGTTGCGCCAGCCATAAGGATCACACTCACTGTGCCCGTTGCCGTTTCAGTGATCATCACAACCTGGATGTTACCTGAGGCATCGGGACTTATAGACTCCACCTCTCCCGAGATTTGAATGACCTTGTCTTTGTACTTGTCCCAACTTGTGGCTTCATCGCTTGAAAATTCCGTCACCAATTGGCTTGCCGTAAGTGTGGCAAAAGGTTTTTCGTCCTCTGCCGTTCGGTGGGGCTTGTTCCAAAGAAATAACCCGATACCGCCTGCTACCAGCGCGGCTATGAGAAGAAGAAGGAGAATTTTTTTCATGCTTTATTATTGAGGATATCCATTTTGTTGCCACAAGCTGAATGCTTGAATGTCGCAGGTGGTAAGGTTGGAAGACGGTGGCATTTTAGCACCTTGGGAGCAAGTCACCCCGTCGACAACCCGACACACAATTTCGTCTTTCCAGGTAGTTACATCCGTTAGGCTGCTAAGGTCTGGGCTGCTTCCTGCGCCGTGGCACCCTACGCAATTGGTATTGATGATAGGCGCGAGACGGGCGGTATACGTAAATGTAGAATCAGCGCAAACTGTTTCGCCTCCATACAGATAGGCTTCGTTGTCGTAATAGCAAGAGTGCAATGAAACAAGGAAGATGATGAGCAATAGTGCTGTGATTACGGGTTTCATGGCGTGATTAATTGTTTGGCATTCCTTCGTTTATCCACTCTTGAATTTGGTTTTTGTGGCAGCTTCCAATTCCATACGAGTTCGGAGGCATAATGGCGCCCTCTCCGTTGATTCGATTCATCAAATTACCCGAACTCGCGCAAGCTTGGATTTGGTCGTGTGTTTCAAGCATTAGACCAGCACTTGGATTATTTCCGCTATGACAACCGGAGCAATTGGACTGAATGATAGGGAGTATGTCTGCCGCAAACGTGAATGTCGTGTCACACGCTGAGCAACTGTTGTTTAATGCACCCTGTAAGATCCATGATTGGATGGACGTCGTCTCTGCCGAGGTGAGCTGGTTGGCGTCTGGTGGCGGCATTATTTTGTCAGGATCGGTTTCGTTTATCGCATCATCCCATAGTTCACTCCCACCCAACGAAAAGGGTTGCACATAATTCATGATTTGACTGTAGTTGGTGAGCACAATGCCACCGTTATCGTTGGTTGCAGTGTTGTGGCAACCAGGCATAGAACAATGTGAAAGAAGTATGGGCAGAATTGTATTGGTGAAATAAACGGTGTCGGGACTGCAAGGGTTGGTAACTATATCAATAGGATTAACCTCACCATTGATAGGTGGGTTTACAATGAGCAATGTTTCAGGATGATGCTTACAAGCCGAGAATATGGCTATCAAAAAAGTTAAGAGAAATATGCGGATGTTTATTGAGTACATGGGCTATAATTAGCGCTGCAAAGTTACTCAAAGTGTTGGGGAGTTATAACTGATCTAAGTCAATTCGGGCTACCAAACTATGGGTGTAAACGGTGGAGGTAAGAAGTGCGTTCTAGATCTATTGAAAGGAGATGTTGGGTGGGGAGTATTTACTCTTCCCTCGTAAATCTAAGGCACTATAAAGCCGAGTTTTGCTGTGCAATTGGTCAGTTCAATCACATTGGATTCGTTGCCATCTTCGACAAGCGTAACTGAAAAAGCTGAATTTACCTGTATGGCCTGATTGCCTTGAAGTGCTCCTGCAAAAGGAGTATAGTTTAAAAGGTTAAACCACGAGGTTGGAGAAGCATTGAGTGGGGTAACTGAGGTAAAGGTTTTGCCATTGAAAACGCACGTGATAAATGCTCGTTCAAAGTTTGGTGTGGCTGTTTGCCAGTCTATGTTGATGGATGGAGCGGGCACCACTTGCTGATCGGCATTGCAGTAAAGGTTCACGGGAAAACCGTTGTCGAATTGAATGGAATAACTTCCTTCTGTTCCCGTGGCATCGTGCACATAAAAAATTTCAATACTGTATTCAGTGTTTTCATCTATATCGAGAAGTACAGATGGGTCTGTTTCCAACGTTCCGTTTATGTTCCATCGTGTAGCGCGCAAATCGGGAAGTAAGGGAAAGCTTAATCGAATGCGCTGGTCGTCGTTTCCATCGCCTTCGAGCATTTCATAATTAAAAGGCGCAGAAAGTCTCCGGTGTGCTCCGCTGTATAGCGTTTGGCGAATTTCAATTTGGTTTTCTTGTTGTGTGTTTGGGAGATCTAATTCGAAAATGGCGTTGACTGCATGAACACCATCAGCGGCAAATGAAAATGAATTAGGGCCAAGGGATGTACTTTGTGCTGAGGCGTAATTCGCTTCTTGGTTTTCTGGCACTCCGTTAAGGCTAAGCTCACATGCTGTATACGCAGATGTACTCGACTCACTCGCAAACAGCATTTCGTTTATTGAAAACAATTCTAGTTCAGAACAGTCACTCAAATCGACTCCTTCGAGATCATTGAGTGTGAGAGAAAAGGCGGCTTCGCATGCAGGGCAAGACGCATCAATCAGAGAGCTGGACCATTCCATAACCCCATATTTATTTCTTTCGAGAGCTGCAGTTTGAATCAGTCCATCAGTTCCCGCAGCAAATGTGAAGGGTTCGCCATTTCGCAAACCGGTGATGCTGAATGCCGGCTCACTCAACTGCTGCTCTTCGTAGTCTTTAGGCTCACACGACTGCATGCAGAGGGAAATACACGACAGGAATAGCGCAATTTTTTTCATGGTGTTAGCTTTAATCGGATGTAAAGAGACAACATCGAGTTCTTGTCTGAAGAGTTGCCGAAGTATTCGTTTTTAGTAATGTCGGTGAGCCCCAATTGGTAGTTTGCACCAACAGATTTATTTCGTCCTAGAGTGTATTCATAAGTGAACACGATAGCCTGTTGAACCGTGCGATACCCTTGAATGTATCCTTTTGTGTTGAGACTTTCCGTAATTAGATTTTCATAACTTGAAGAATTTCCCGTTTCAATGCGGTTATTGGCGGTAAGCAAGATGTCAGTTTTCCAGCTAATCCCAAATGTGTGTGAGCGTGTGGCGTTAATCTTCACGCCACCCGCAAGGCCGCTTGTGAAGAATCGATCAGTGTAATAACGATGAGTGGTTTCTTGAAAGCCCTCAGCAAATTGACGTTGAATGACGGTGTAGGGGTTGGCATTCCCGGAAACGGTGAAGAAATGCCCATTCATTTCAGCGCTAATCTTTCGGTTTATCTTGTAGTTCACACCCAAACCAGCACTCCAATCGGGTTTGAAAGGACTCTGTTGAAACGCGAAATCAGCCCAAGCTTTGAAACCCACAGTTGCAAATGCCGACCATTTGGTGTTCGGGATGGATCGCATGGGGTTGGAGGGTATAAGTTCAAACGCCACAGGCGGAAGGGCAGCTCTTCGGTAGGCAATAAAGTCGATAGGTGTGGAGGCGGAAGCTTCAACGTCTTCACTTTCTAAGAGCGAATTTTGAGGTAAGTCTTCGACTTCTTTCCGGGTTGATAGAGTGCGAGAAGTTGTGGCGGAACCAACCGTGTTTGGCTCTTTTGACCTACTAGGATTTGGCGATAGCTCAGCTATTGAAGTCGACGGTTGAATGGGCAACCCAACGCCACTACTCATCGGGCTGCTCATGTCAACTGCGGGCATAGAAAGGTCTTGCGTTGCTTCTAAAGATTCAACACTGGGACTTTGTCTATGCGCTTCTTCCTTGTCTTCATCTTGTTCCAAATCAAAAGGAGATGAATTTTTTTCGTGGGTGGTGCTCTCGTCAATCGCTGTGCCGCCCAGAGGTATTGTTTTGGTTATTGTGTTGTCGAGAGTGCCGTAAAAGATCCCTACCGAAATGATGAGCATGGACAACAATACGAGCGCTGACTTTCGCCAAAAGATAACACGCTTGCGTTTGCGGTATTGCTGCAACGCTGCGTTCAGGTATTCTTCCTTGAACTCCAATCCTTCGGGTATGAAGGCGTCATCGATATGAGAACGGTTTTCACTCATTTTTTCTGTGGTTTGGTGATACCCAACGATTCGCGGATGCGGCGTTTGGCGTCTGAAAAATGCCAAGCACTTGTTCCTTCGCTAATTCCCAGCATATCGGAAATTTCGCTGTGACTATACCCATCCAGTCCAAACAAATTGAAGACCTTCAACGTCATTGGAGGCAATTGCAGCGATTTTGACCGAATAGCGTCAAACATTTCTTGCTGTGCCGCCGACAAATCAGGTTGTTCTGAATGATTGGCAATGGATTCGGGAAGCCCCACTCGGTTGCGGTCCTTCCAAACCTTGTTTTTTTTGAATTCGTTGATGATTGCATTTATGGTAACCCTCCTTGCCCACAACTCGAAAGGTACTTCCGGTTTGTATTGCTTGAGGTTTAGCAGTATGCGCACAAAACCAATATTCAAGTATTCAATCGCTTGCTCTTTGTCGATGGCGTATCTCCAGCATGTACCAATCAGTTGTCTGAAGAGGAGCTTGTAGAGCTCGCTTTGCGCACGTTGGTCTTCTTGAAGGCAACGGCTGATCAGTTGATTGTTAATGCGGGTTTCCAATGCTATGAGACAGTAGAATCCGCTTGAAGGAATTGATAGAACGCAACATCGTTAAAGAGAAAACATCTGAAACTAGTTACTTACACAATTGCAGTTAGCGAATTCTTGGGTTGAGTACGTTATTTTGAGCAGTGGCGCTGCGAATGTATGCCAAGCGCGCAAAAAGTGGCCTGAGACCGCAGAAAAGCCCCACCCTTCGCTCGTTTTAATTCAACCGAAACGTAATTCTCAATCCAATGGCTAGGCTTAAACCCTAGATGTCCCAAGTTATAACCACCTCTTCTGAAGTAGGGTGCGCTTGGCAACACAAGATGAATCCTGCTGCGGTTTCTTTGTCGGTAAGCGCGTAGTTGGCGTCCATCGATACGGTTCCCTCAACGAGCTTGGCCATGCATGAAGTGCATACACCTCCTTTGCAGCTATAGGGAGCGTCCATTCCTGCGTCCAATGCTGCGTCTAAAATGCTTTTGCCTTGGTTGTCTAGTTCGAATTTGGTCTTCGTTTCGTCGATTATTGCTGTGATTTTCGCCATAATTAATTGATTATAAAAGATTCTAGTATAGTGCTTTTTTGTTGCCAATCTATCGCGTCCATTCGCTTATCCGTAAGAGTGTTTTGAACGAAAAAAAAAGAGGCAGGGATAGAATAGATTCCTATTTCCTTTAGAGATTCTGTGTGGAGGAAGCTGATTTCACTCGGCATGTTGTCGCGCATGACCTGTATCTTTTCTTCTGGGTCGTCGGTAATGCAATAGAAATGAATTCCTGTGCCCTTATACTCTGTGAAATTCGTCTTGAGCGACCGCAATTCCTTCAAGCACGGTCCGCACCAGGAAGCATAGCAAATTACAATGCTGCTGTCGGCCAAAAGAGATTGCAAGTTGGTGGTGTTGCCACTCTCATCCGATACGATGATTGCATTCGGCTCAAGGTCTGGCGCACGGCGATATCTCCACAGATAAAAGACTAAAACTGTGGCCGCGACTATCAAAAATGTGTAGTTCCTTTTCATCAGTAATCCTTCCCCATCTTCAATCTAATAAGATAGGATTTCGTCGATTTTCTTGGCCACCTTTTCAGCGTTAGGTAGCATGGTATGTTCCAATATGCTATTGAGCGGAATTGCGGGAAGGCATTCAGACCCTAACGTCATAACCGGTGCGTCGAGCGAGGTAAAACAGTGCTCGCTGATGAGTCCGCTTATGGACTGTGCAAAACTGTTTTGAGTGGGCTCCTCCGTGAGCACCAAGCACCGATTGCATTTTCGAACGGCTATGAATATGGCCTGCTCATCGAGTGGATGAATAGTCCGCAAATCAATGATCTCAACTTGTTCTGGAAATTCTTTAGCAGCAGCTTTTGCCCAGTAAACTCCCATGCCGTAAGTGATTATCGCAATTTTGTTTTCGGCAGTGGCCTCTTGAACTATTCGGGCTTTCCCAAGCGGTATTACATAGTCCTCGGATGGCTCAATGGAGCGAGCATCTTCAGTGCCTTTTACTTTGCTCCAATAGAGACCCTTGTGTTCCAACACCACTACTGGGTTGGGGTCGTAAAACGCTGCTTTGAGCAACCCTTTCAAATCGGCACCGGTAGAAGGGTAGACGATTTTTATTCCGCGAATGTTGGCCAATACGCTTTCAACACTGCTGCTGTGATAGGGGCCACCACTTCCGTATGCGCCTATTGGAACGCGAATAACCGCGTTCACAGGCCATTTGCCGTTGCTCAAATAGTAACTTCTGCTTACCTCGGTGAACAATTGGTTGAGACCCGGCCAGATATAATCTGCAAACTGAACTTCAACAATGGGTTTCAGACCGGAAGCACTCATGCCTACCGTACTGCCAATGATAAAGGCCTCCTGAATGGGTGTGTTGAAGACTCTGTTATCCCCAAATTTTTCCGCAAGTGTGGCTGCTTCGCGGAAAACTCCGCCTAGACGCTTGCCAACATCCTGCCCGTAAAGAAGTGCCTCCGGATGTTTTGCAAGTATTTCTTGCATGGCGAACAATGCACAATCGACCATTACCGTAGGTTCTTTGCCCTCAGGTGCGCGCTCTCCTTTTTCCTCGGTGATGGGGGTAGGTGCAAAGTCGAAATCGAAAAGATCCTCCGGTCGAGGGTCTTCAGCTTGAAGGGCTCTTTGGTAATCGCCCTCCACAAGAAGTCGCGCATCAGATACAAGCGTTTGAAGCTGTGCCTCGTCAAATCCTAATCCTTTCAGTTGCTTGATGAATTTTGGAAACGGGTCACGCTTTTGCGCACTCTCTAGATCGTCGCGGTACCACTCTTTTCGCACTCCACTGGTATGATGCCCTAGCAATGGCACTTTGCAGTGCAAGAGCCATGGACGTCGGTGAGCTCGCATGTCGGAAAAGATTTCATGAAGTGCGGTATAGCATTCCATAAAATCGGTGCCGTCCACTTGCTTCACGCGAATTCCAGGGAAGGCTTTGGCAAAGGTGGATGCATCGCCAAAGCGTATTTCAGAGGCGTGAGCACTTATGTCCCACTCATTGTCTTGAACAAAATAAAGAATAGGAAGTTGTTTCAACGAAGCCATATGAAACGCCTCGCTTACTTCGCCCTCAGTCATGGCGGCATCTCCAATCGAACAAACCACTATACTGCCCGTTTCAGCCGGAGTGCTTAGGCCTTGTTGTTCTTTGTATTGAATACCCATCGCAATACCTGTTGTAGGTATGGCCTGCATTCCAGTGGCTGAACTTTGATGGGGAATCTTAGGCATGTTTTCCCTGCGTAGCGAAGGATGGCAGTAATACGTGCGTCCCCCTGAAAATGGGTCGTCACGTTTTGCCATCAGTTGCAGCATGAGCTCGTAGGGTGTCATGCCTATGCCAAGCATTATGCTGTCGTCGCGGTAATACGCGCTTAGAAAATCCTGCGGCTTTAGTTGAAGTCCCAACGCCAGTTGACAAGCCTCGTGACCGCGCGAGGTGGCATGCACATATTTGGAGGTGACTTTAGCGTTCTCCTCATACACTTCAGCCATGCTTTTTGCTGTGGCCATCAATTCAAAAGCTCGTAGCAGAATATCGCTGCTGAGTAGTGAATCGTTCTTGTTTCCTTTCTTTTCGACGGTCGACGACATGCTGTCATGTGGTTGGTTGGAGCGCAATTTACACGCGAATGGCGGCAACTTTATTTTTTAATCGGATGAACTGCGTTCTGCACTTTAATTTGCCCTCATGCGCTTGTCATTTTATAAATTCCATGGAACGGGCAATGATTTTATCATGCTCAATAACCTCGATGGCTCCCTTGTGCTTTCGTCAGACCAAGTGGTGCGCTTGTGCGACCGAAGATTTGGTATTGGGAGCGATGGTGTCGTGCTGCTGGAACAGGATAGTGTCGAAGACTTCTACATGAATTTCTACAACCCCGATGGCTCGCAGAGCTTTTGTGGAAACGGAAGTCGTTGCGCAGTGGCCTTCGCCAGAAGATTGGGTATTACCGGGAACCACGGCGTTTTTAGAGCGATCGATGGCGCACATGCCTTCACAGTGAATGCGGATGAAATTGCCATCCAAATGCGAGATGTTGATGATGTGCAATGGCAAGAAGAGAGCTGCGTCGTGCACACTGGTTCACCGCATTATGTGATTGAGCGCACCGATTTGGATGCCATAGACGTGGTAAAGGAGGGACGTGAAATACGGTTCAGTGCTGCATATGGAAAGGAGGGAATCAATGTGAATTTTGTGCGGCTTGGCGCGGGAGAGTTATGGATGCGCACCTACGAGCGTGGTGTCGAAGCCGAAACACTCAGTTGTGGCACAGGAGTCACCGCTGCTGCTCTTGGCTTGGCAGCCAAACAGTTGAATGTAAATGAGGTTGCGGTGCATACGCGCGGGGGCGATCTACGTGTGAAAATGGAGCGATTGCCAGAGGGCGGTTTTCATGATGTGTGGTTGTGCGGTCCTGCAGAGTTTGTTTTTGAAGGCACTATAGAACTATGAAGAAACGTAGGCACATAATTCAAATCTTTTGTTGCGCTCTCTTGACCAGCGCATGGCTCTTGCTAAACTCAGCGAGCGCACAACTTTCACCCAACGCTAGATTTTCGGTCTTGACTTGTTCGCCTGGACCCGATTTGTACTCGCTGTTTGGGCACTCTGCGTTCCGTCTTGTAGATACCATTGGATTTAGACCAGTTGATGTTGTTTTCAACTACGGAACGTTCGATGCGTTCGATAACAGTTTCTACACAAAGTTTGCCCGAGGAAAACTTGACTATAAGTTGCAAGTGGAATATTTCGATGGCTTCATAGAAAGCTATGCAATGGAGGGTAGAGGAGTTTGGGAACAGGAGTTACTCCTGAATTCTTTGCAAAGACAGCGCTTGTTTAGCCTCCTCCAATCGAATGTAGAGGAGGAAAATTGCGTCTATCGTTACGATTTCTTTTACGACAATTGTTCGTCGCGTATTCGTGACATGACGATTCGTGCTGTGGCGCAAGAACCTACCGACTCTTTTGGCTTTCGCTATGTGTCGCTCAAGAAATTACTGGAGGTGAATGAAGTGAAATTTTCACAGCCTTGTGCCCAAGGAACCACCTACAGAGAGGCAATTCAAACCTATTTGAACTACCAGCCTTGGAGCGATTTCGGAATCGATATTGCCTTGGGAAGGCCGTGCGACGATGTGATTGGCACTTACGGCTTTATGTTTTTACCCGATTCCCTCATGCGTGAATTCGAGTGCGCAAGCATAAATGGATCACCCCTGTGCAAAGCTCCTGTTGAACTATTGCCAAATCAATCTGCACTAAGCGTGAATGGTTGGTTGACACCACTTGCGGTTGTTCTACTGTGGCTTGCACTGCATACTTGGATTGTATATCGCAATCGTGCGGCAAAGGTCACATTGTTGGCTGCCGACTGTGTGTTGCTAGGAGTGACTAGTCTGGTTTCACTGTTGGTGGTATTCCTCTGGTTCTTCACAGACCACACCGCAACGCAAGGGAATTGGAACTTGTTGTGGGCCAATCCGGCCAATATCATTTTGCTCTTTTTTTACCGCAATCGTTCGGTAATTCGCATCATCGCATGGGTGAACTTGCTTGCTTGCTCTTTCATGGTTATCTCCTTTCCTTGGTTACCACAATCATTGCACATCGCGACGATTCCAATTGCGCTTATGTTGATAATTACAGCCGTTAGGCTATACAGAAATGCACGTATTATTGAAAAGCAAACTCTTTTTTCAAGTTGATATGACTCGTTTGTTAAACATATTTTTTTTCTCTGTGCTCATTTCAATTGTCTTTTTTTCGTGTAAACGAACGGAGCCAACTTCATGGGAAGCAGATGTGAATGCACCCCTGGCATACGGGCGGTTGTCATTGCAAAACATAGTGGCTGACTCACTTTTGCAGGCCGACGAAACTGGCCTTTGGCATGTGTATTTCGATGAAAACCTTACCGATTTTGACTTGGATTCTATCGTTGAAATTCCGGATACAACAATTGTAAAGGATTACCCATTGTTTTTAGTAGGTGCTTTTCCTCCGGGATTCACGCTGCCGATAAGCCCAACACAGGAAATACGCATTCAGCACCCAACGGTGCAGCTCAAACAGGTTCGAATGAAGGGCGGACAGCTGCAGTATAGGCTTCGTTCGCCGGTCGATGGATATCTCAATTGCACATTCAATATTCCGGGCCTCACGTTGAATGGCATTCCGCAGAGTATTCAAATTAATACGCAGCCACCGGCTGCGGGACAAGATTTTGAAGCAGTAGGTTTTTTAGACCTTACCAATTATGAATTGGATTTGACCGGAGAGTCGGGGAGTTCATTCAATCGAATTGCGGCATCATTTAGCGTCGTGGTGGATCCAAATTCAACCCAGCAGGCCAATGTTTCGCCAGGCGATGTAATTGAGTTTGAACTGTCATTCGCTGAGCCAAAAGTGAGCTATGCACGTGGCTATTTTGGTTCGCACCAATACGACCTCAACGAAAATATCGATTTCTCGCCCATTGCCAATATGCCCCAGGGTACTCTCGACCTAGAGGGTGCATCGATGCAATTCATCATTCGCAACGCCGTGGGTGTCGATGCACAAATTGATTTCGCTGAAATAAGCAACTGGAATGAAACCCAGCAAACCGCTGTTATGCTGAAGCACCCCAGTCTTTACAACGCCATCAACATCACTCGTGCGAGCGACGCAGGTGGTGTGGTGGATGCCTATGAGTATGCGTTTGACGTAAACGGCACCAACAGCAATTTGGACGAGTTCCTAGAAAATCTGCCTTCGCAATTTCGACTGCAAGGGGAGGTTCGTATCAACCCGCTTGGCAATGTCTCTGATGGAAATGATTTCCTTTATACCGACGACGCATTGCAGGCCCGTTTGAAGGTGGATGTTCCGTTGAGATTGGGAATGCAGAATCTTCACATCACCGATACCTTGTTTCTCACAAACGATGAGCAAGAGGTCCGACTGAACGGTAACCTAACCTTGTGGTTGCGCAACGCATTTCCTTTAGACGCATTGGTTAGTTTGTACATCATTGAAAACGGTGGACGCACAGTGCTGGCCGAAAATATGCGAGTAGCACCTGCCACGCCAACGTCTGCGTTCTCTGCTCCGCTTTCTGCTGAATCATGGATTGACATTCCTGTTAGTGACGAGCTACTTTCCAAAGTGAATAGTAGCAATCCCTTGCTCATCGATGTGAGGCTGCAAACACCGAATGCACCTGCAACAGTTGGTTTGTACATGAATCAGTTCATCGATTTTAAGTTGCTTGTGGATGGTACTTACCTTATTCAATACGGAGAATGACCATGCACAAATTCACATTGACCCTTGTGTCGCTTCTTGTTGTAGGTTTTTTGCACGCCCAACTTCCATCGATACTGATGATGTGCCAGGACACTTCGTGGCGCTCAAAAAACATGATGGCCATTGCAAGTGGTGAGGCGGGCATCGGGTCGAACGCATTGGATGTTGCATTTATGCAAAAGGCGCTCTTGGGTGGTCGCTTGGAGCCCGAGCACATAGAGCGCTTGTCGGATAGAATGCCGTCGCGCTCTCGGGCCGGCTATGTGGGAAGTGCTCAACTCGAATTGTTGAATTTTCGTGACACACTTTTCAGCAACCCACGCCTTGGTTTACGTGCTTGTCTGAGTACAAATTACCAAGGGTATTTGGGGTTTCAGCCTAGTCTGTTTCGAACGATTTTTCAGGGCAACAGTGGGCAGGCAGGCAGTGCTGTAGCCCTTGGCCCGTTGGCAATGCAAAACCAGGCTTGGCAGAAATTTGGTTTCGGACTTTTCAATAAATCCACACTCAGCGGATTTACGCTGTCGCTGGTGGAGGGGCAGTCCTATCAATCGCTTGTTATCGATCAGCTCAGTTTGTTTACTGCTGCCGCCGCAGATAGCCTTTCGCTTTCAACCACCGGAGAATTTTTTCGTTCCGATACCCTGCGCAGTGGCTGGGCCAATGGAAGTGGCATCGGGGCATGCATCGATTTAGACTACAACCTTCCCTTACGCAAGGGAAAATCATTGCTTAGTCTTACGGTGAGAAACCTCGGCTTTGTGACATGGAACTCGGAAAGCGAGCACTATAGTTTGGATGGCTCAACGGCTTGGAATGGAGTTAATGTAACCGATTGGCTCAGTGGGAGCGATGCAGAGGTGATGATGCCCAGCTGGAGCGACTCGCTCAACAGCGCACGCACGCAATCTTCTTCTTTGAAATCGCTGCCTACTACAGTTTCATTTCGCTACATCACCCATTGGCGAAAGAAACATTACTGGGAAACGGGGTGGAGCTTGGCGCCAAATCGCGCGTGGGTCCCTCAAGCTTATGTGGGCATGGCGCATGCCTTGAATGATCGACTATGGGTGAGTGAACGTATTAGCTATGGTGGATACGCCGGCTTTGCGGTGGGCGCCGAGGTGCAGTGGTTATCGAAAAACGCGTGGTTTGTTCGAGCAGGCGCAACACAACTGGAAGGTTGGTTTCTATCCCAAGCAGGCGGCCGAAATGTTTACTTCAATCTGGGAAAGAATTTTTAAACGAATACGAATGATGAATCTGAAGAATTTACGCAATACCGAAAGTGGCAATTTCATGTTGCTTGCCGGACCCTGTGTGGTAGAGAGCGAAGAAAATCTCCTCGAAGTGGCAGAGCGTTTAGTCACAATTACGGAGCGTTTGAAAATCCCTTTCATATTCAAATCCTCTTACCGAAAGGCAAACCGATCGCGGAGTGATAGTTTCAGTGGCATCGGCGATGAGAAAGCGCTTGAACTACTGCGCATGATAGGCGATCGATTTAGCATTCCCGTAGTGACCGACATTCATACTGCTGAGGAAGCTGTTCTCGCTGCTCAATATGTGGATGTATTGCAGATTCCCGCTTTCCTATGTCGCCAAACCGATCTACTGCATGCTGCCGGTCGCACGGGAAAGGTGGTGAACATAAAAAAGGGTCAGTTTCTTTCTCCAGAGAGTATGTCGCACGCTGTTGCGAAAGTCAAGGAAACAGGCAACCCTACTGTTTGGCTCACAGAGCGTGGTACCACGTTTGGGTATCAAGACTTAGTGGTCGATTTTAGGGGATTGCCAGCTATGCAAGCATTTGCCCCTGTCATTATGGACTGCACGCATAGTCTGCAGCAACCCAATCAACCAAGCGGTGTTACGGGTGGCAGACCAGAGTTGATAGAAACTATGGCGCGCGCGGCCATTGCCGTGGGTGCCGATGGACTGTTTATTGAAACACACCCCAACCCCGCAGTAGCGAAAAGCGATGGAGCCAACATGTTGCGTCTAGATTTGATGGAACCCCTGTTGGAACGTTTGGTAAAACTTCGGTCGGTGGTGAATACCTTTAACTAAAATGTGTATGGCTTACAGGCTTTTTGCTTTTGCAGTGTTTTGTTTGTTTGGCGCAGCTTCTGTGCTTGGCCAATCAGATACACTCCTTGTGAAGTCTTTCGGTGGTCCGAATTTCGAAAGGGCCAGTGAAGTCATTGCTTGTAACGCAGGCGGATACGCAATCGTGGGAACTACTGGGAGCAATGAAACGGGCAATACGGATGTTTTTGTAGCTCGGCTCGACAGTGACCTGAATTGTATGTGGAGCAAGAATTTTGGAGGTGATGATGTGGAGTGGGCGCAAAGTGTGACAGAAGATTGGTCGGGTAACTTTCTCGTGTGTGGATACTCGTTGAGTTTTGGCGCGGGTAGTTATGACATGTACATCATTAAATGTGATGCAGACGGTGAAGTGCTTTGGCAACAAACCTTTGGTGGAGTTGACTGGGATTTCGGAGAGAAAATTATCCCACATCCTCAAGGTGGTTTTCTGATTGCCGGTTCGTCCTACAGCGGAGGGAATGGCGGACAAGATGGAACCATTTTGCACATCGACGGACAAGGTGTCTTGATCAATCAGTGGTTTGTGGGTGGAACAGAGAACGATGGTATTCACGACGTCGTTGCAGTGAGTGATGGCTGGATAGCCTGCGGTTTTCAAACGGTTGATAATGTGATGAAGTCGGCCGTTTGGCGCTTTGATGTATCGGGCAGTATGGTGTGGTCAAGATTGGTTGATGACACCTCTGGATATGACCGAGATGCATTGGCGTTGACCATGGACGCTGATTTTTTATACCTCACCGGACCTGTTTATGCAGATGGTGTCACGCGTTCTTTCGAGCAGCAATTGCGTTTGGATAATGGGGTGAACTATGAGGTAGTGGAGCAGGAGAGTTTTGATGTGCAGTATTTCGATTGCACTTATTACAACGGAGAGCTTGTGTTCCTCGGGTCGAAGTCTCTGAGCGGTATTGAGTTGGGGCGTGTTACCCGCAAGCGTAACGATACTTTTTTCACCGGAGCATTCGAGTTTACCGGACAATACAGAACTCGTTTTTTGAGCGCTATTTGGGACGAAGAGGCGCTGGTGTTGTGCGGAGGCTATCAACCCGATCCATCGGAAAACTGGCAAGCGCTCATCGTGAAGTACACTTCGCGAAATCTCAATGAAGTAGGGGTAGAACCCGAATTGGTTCCTTGTTTTGCCGTGGGTGTCGAAGAAGAGCAACTCATTGCGGATGGTGTGCAAGGCCGCATACTCACTTTGCAGGGCGCAGTAGTAGAAATTGATTATACCTGGAATGCGTCGAATCTGCCAACCTCACTGGCAGCGGGCATGTACTTTTTCCAGCCAAAAAAAGGTTCTGCGGTGAAAAAATTTGCCGTGCACTGAGCGTGTTTCTGTTAGTTTTTATCAATGCACTTGGCGACGAAATAATAGTCGCTGCCGCTTTCATATACCGAAAGCAGTTGTTCAAATGTCAATGGAGGTCTGCTCTTCCAGAAATCTTCCAGTGTCCAAATTTCGTAGTGATGCGAATGCAGTAACTCATGCACATGGTGGGGCATTGTGCCGTAAAACTCAGAAGCACCTTTGCCGAACTCAAAGACGATATGGGGCTTGTCGCTCAACAGTATTTCATGGGCGCCTTTCAGCACATCAAGTTCACCACCTTCAACATCTATTTTCAGAAGCGTTATAGGCGCTTTTCGTGCACTAAGCACCTCGTCGAGTTGCCTTACTTCGACTTCAATAGCATCAATTTTTGGTTGTGCTGTTTTGTATTCTCTGAGTTGCAACCCGCTGTAGGCTATGTCGTTCAAAACAACGTTAAACAACATGCTCCCAGAGCGGTTGCTCAGTGCAAAAGGGTAAAGGTCAACGCGGCCGGAATACTTGTTCTTTAACGCTTCGTTCAAATGTGGAATAGGCTCGAAAGCCGTGTGGCTGCCATTTGGGGCAAACTGCAGAAATAAATCGAGAATCTCGCCTTTGTGTGCACCTACATCTACACAGTTGCTTGTTGCATCGAGCAACCGTTGAAGAATTTTCTTGGTGAGGATGTCGTACTTCAGATTGCGCGTTACAGGCAAATTTAGAGCAACTAACAGTTGTCGGATGTGCTGTTTTACGTGAGATAAGGCCTGTGTTTTCACTAGCGGCAAATATAGCTTGCTCATATGGAAAGATGCCATGCATTGCCTTTCACAAACGAAATGGAAGTTTCTTCTTATAGTTGTGCTGGTTAGCGCGGCGAGGTATCACGCACAAACTATTCATTAAGTAAAAAATGGTATTACTGGACCAGTTCGTTGCTGCAGCTGAGGTTTCAACTCTGATTATCTTTCCAAAATCGATTTGATATCGGGCCGGAAGTAGTTGCTGCTCTTCAACACCTTGCCATCTTCTCGGTAAATAGGCTGTCCGTTGTCATCGAGCTTGGACATGTTCGAACGTTGAATCTCTTCGAAAACAGCGGCCATCTTTTCCTGCAGGCCATGCGCGTTTATGGTTCCACACAAGATGTACAGCATGTCACCTAGCGCATCGGCAATTTCAACAATATCTCCGTTTTTAGCGGCTTCGAGATATTCTTCGTTTTCCTCTTTCATAAGGTTGAAGCGCAGTTCAATCTCATTATCCGGAAGCTCGGCTGATGGAGTATGGCGCACAGGTACGCGAAATGCATCGTGAAAATCACGCACGTGGTTGATGGCTCTGCCTAGTGTTAAGGGGGTTTCTTCTTTCATGGTTGAACAAAGCTACTATTGTCTGGGCTGCCTTTTCCGAACTGCTGAAATCTTGGACTCCAATGTTGAAATGTTAAAACTGAAAATTCCGAGCGTCTGCGCTATTAGGAGCAGATGAGTTATTACTTTCGCGGAACTAATCAAAACCATATGACAAAAAAATCTACAATCATTCAGAGAATCATGATTGCGTGTTTTTTGATGCTGACAACACAAACCTTGTCGGCTCAAAACATCTGCGATTGTGATGGCACTTCTCACACACCGGGCGTACTGACCTGGTTGGGTGACATGTTTGCCGACGACGGTTTCTACCTTTATGAAGATCAGTTCGTCAATTTCAACTGTGCTACCTGGGGCTACGACTGTGGCGACATCGTGGGCGCTCCTGCGGAAGATCCTTTCGGTGTTTGCTCGGGTAACCTGCCTCCCGACAATGGTTGTACTGGCACTGACGTATTCGGTTGCACAGATCCAACGGCGAATAACTACAACATGGACGCTACCATCGATGATGGAAGTTGTGTTTTTGGATTGTGTGAAAACTTGGTCTTGACGATTGAGCAAGTACTTTGTGCACCAAATGCCTCTGATGTGTTGCTTCCGGGAATGGACTTCACGTTCACATACGATGGTGAATGCACTGTGGAAACCCTAGTAATTGTGTTTGATGGAAACGAGTTTCCTTTTGGTTTGGGTGCTCCTGACAACGTGAGCGGGACAGTACTTCGGTTGATAGAGTTCCAAGAGAACACGGCTTTCAGTGCATACTTCATCCTTTCCAACGGCAGCGCAAGTTTGGAATACGATTTCGCAACTACATCCTGCTCACTAGATCCTGTGATCTGTGACTGTGCAGGTACTACCCACACTATTGGAGTGCTTTCATGGATTGGTGATACTTACGCAGACGATGGCGCATTCGATTGGGGTGGACAGCCGGTTGACTTCAACTGTGCTACGTGGGGTTACGACTGCGGCGACGTTGTGGGAGCTCCTGCGGAAGATCCTTTCGGTGTTTGCCAAGGAAATCTGCCTCCCGACAATGGTTGCGCAGGTGATTTTGTCAACGGTTGCACTGATCCACTGGCTAACAACTTCAACATAGATGCAACCACAGACGATGGTTCTTGCATTTACGATATTGCCGGTTGCACCGATCCTTCAGCCAATAACTACGATCCATTCGCGAATATCGAAGACGGATCATGCACCTATGGTACTTGCAGCAATTTCTTCATGGAGGTCACCCAGACTCCGTGTATCTGGGACTTGACAGCCCAGACGTACGAGCCCGGCGCCGATTTCACCTTCCTCTTCGATGGTGGTTGCACAGTGGCTAGTTTGATTGTAAACCTTGAAGGAACAGAATACCCTTTCCCTATCGATGCTCCTTTCAACGTGAGCGGCAGCCAGTTCGCTCTTATCGGATTCCCGAATGGTGCGTCTTTTAGCGCTTATTATTTGCTTTCTGATGGAACCCCTAGCGAGGTATTCGATTTCGTTTTGACGGATTGCGCAGAAGACGCAATTATCTGTGACTGCGCAGGTACAGCACACACCATTGGTGTGCTCTCATGGATTGGCGACACGTACGCTGATGATGGAGCCTTCGATTGGGGTGGACAGCCGGTTGACTTCAACTGTGCTACGTGGGGTTACGACTGCGGCGACGTAGTGGGTGCTCCTGCTGAAGATCCAAACGGAGTTTGCTTGGGTAACCTCCCTCCAAACAACGGTTGTGGTGCTGATGTGGTTCTCGGTTGTACCGACCCCACAGCAAACAACTATGACATGGCAGCAAACACAGACGATGGTTCATGCACATATGACGTATTCGGTTGCACAGATCCAACCGCCAACAACTACAACCTGGACGCAACCATCGACGATGGTTCATGTACCTTCGGAACATGCTCTAACCTCGTGTTGGATGCCATGCAAATGCCTTGCACTCCTGATGTAGACGATGTGCTGAATCCTTCAGTAGACTTCACATTTAATTTCGACGGTGGTTGCACCGTAGCCACAGTGGTGGTTGTGTTAGATGGAACTGAGATTCCATTTGATGTTGCTGCTCCTGACAATGTAACCGGTAGCGTATTTGGTTTGACAGGCTTCCCTGCGAACGCTACTTATAGCGCATACTACACGTTGACAGACGGAACAGTAAGTCCGACATTCGACTTCGTTATGGGTGATTGCTCACAGGATGCATTGATTTGCGATTGTGCAGGAACAGCACACACCATTGGTGTATTGTCTTGGTTGGGTGACACGTACGCCGACGACGGAACTTACAACTGGGTAGGTCAGCCGGTTAATTTCAACTGCTCTACTTGGGGTTATGACTGTGGCGACGTAGTGGGTGTTCCTGCTGAAGACCCATACGGTGTTTGTGATGGCAACTTGCCTCCAAACAATGGCTGTGCTCCCGATGATGTATTCGGTTGCACCGATTTACTGGCAAACAACTACAACCCTGCAGCGACTGTGAACGATGGTTCGTGCACCTACGATGTGTTGGGTTGCATGGATGCATCGGCAAACAACTACAACATGGATGCAACTATCGATGATGGTTCTTGCACCTATGGCGCTTGTTCAAACCTCGTGCTTACTGCCGAGCAGACTCCTTGCACGCAGGACGATGCAGGCGCATTGAATCCAGGTATCGACTTTACCTTCACCCTTGATGGTGGTTGTTTAGTTGACTCAATCGTTGTTGTATTGGATGGAACCGCGTTTCCATTCGCGGTTACTGCTCCGGATAACGTGAGCGGTAGCGTATTCCCATTGACAGGTTTCCCTGCTAACTCAGCGTTCACTGCATACTACGTGCTTGTTGACGGAACTGTGAGCGAGGAGTTTGAATTCTCAGTGGGTGATTGCACACAAGACGCCATCATTTGCGACTGTGATCAAAACCAACACACCATTGGTGTATTAAGCTGGATTGGCGACACGTATGCCGATGACGGTGCATACACTTGGGGTGGTGTTACGGTGAACTTCAACTGTGCTACATGGGGTTATGACTGTGGTGATATCGCCGGTGCTCCTGCGCAAGATCCATACGGTGTTTGCGACGGCAACTTGCCTCCTGACAACGGTTGTGGAATCATTGCAGTTGAAGAGATTACTTCTATGAACATGGAAGCGTATCCGAACCCAACTTCGGGCATGCTCACATTGGTGAACCGTGGCGAAGGTGGTAACAAGCAGATTCGTGTGTTCGATCAAACCGGAAAACTCCAGTTTGCTGAGCAACGCACAATGGCTGCAGGTTCTTCAGAAATGTTCAACTTGTCTGCCCTTGCAGCCGGCACATACCATGTGCAGGTTATAGGTAACAGCGGTGTATCTAACATTACTGTAATCGTTCAGAAATAAACGAGATCAGCAACACATAAAAAAAGCCCTCCCGGTATCGGGAGGGCTTTTTTTTATCCCTTAAAACGTTTTCGAAAAGCTGGAACTTTTCAGTTAACCAAAACAACCATTTAAAAATTACCAATTAAATCCTTGACGGTTAGACGCGGATGGGGGAGGGGAGGTTGCATGATAGCAGCTTATAGGTAATAGGTGATAGGTAATAGGTGGAGTGCCACCTGTTTCCTAACGCCTAATACCTATCACCTATCACCTATCCCCTATCACCTATCCCCTATCACCTATCCCCTATCACCTATCCCCTAATACCTGCTTTCTGAAATTTTTGCCGGGCCAAATAACTCCCCTATATTTGCCGCCGCAATTCGGGGGTATAGCTCAGTTGGCTAGAGCGCTTGCATGGCATGCAAGAGGTCATCGGTTCGAATCCGATTATCTCCACTTTTTGAATCCTGAACCTGTTGATTTTCAATAAGTTCGGGATTTTTTCATTTAATTAAGCCCACCAAAAGCCCACATTTTGCCCAATTATTTCTGAAGAGGTTGAAACGAAGTATGGGGAATGGGTAGTGGAATAGTCGCAGATACAACTCTAAGAGCACCGGAAAATTCAATCGAGTGAGTTAACTAAATCTGATGCCGAAAGGTTGATGTCGTTTAGAGATTCTTCAGTCTCTGCAAATAAAAATGAAGTTCACGAACCGTATCTTCGAAATTGTTATTG
>CAMBPD010000027.1 GCA_945869405.1 Chryseobacterium gleum
TGGAACGGGTCGACGCTCACCAACGAAACATATCTCATCGATAACATTTCAGGCAATCAAATTCACAACGGTGCGCGACTTGCGATTTCTCCAGATGGAAAAATAATGATGACCACAGGGGATACAGGCACGGGTGGAGATTTATCACAAGACCTTAATTCTAAAAACGGTAAAGTGCTTCGCATCAACCTCGATGGCTCCATACCATCGGACAATCCCAATCCTGCATCTTATGTCTGGTCCTTTGGCCATCGCAACGGGCAGGGCTTGTGCTATGGCCCGACAGGAATTCTTTATGAAAGTGAGCACGGACAAAACAGCAGCGATGAACTGAATATTATAGAGCCTGGCCGTAATTATGGATGGCCCGAGGTTCAGGGCTCTTGCAATACGAACGCTGAAATCACTTTCTGTACTGAAAACAATGTGATGGAACCCATCGAAGAATGGTCTCCTTGTGTTGCAGTGAACGGAGTCGAATACTATAATCATCCCGCTATTCCCGAATGGGAGAATTCACTCATTATGGGCGTTATGGGAGGCTTGGGGGGCACAACTTCCAGCAACGACAGGGTGTCAATTTTGCACCTAAGCGAAGACGGTTTAAGTGTACTTTCCGAAGACAAGTTGTTTACTTCTCTAAACCAACGCTTTCGCGATGTTTGCATCAACCCAAACACCGGTGCGCTTTATGCAGCGCTCAACGGCACTCAGTATCCCGGCACTGCCCCGAACAAAATCATCATGTTTGCCCCTCAAGGCAATACAAACAGCATCGTGAATAAACCTACAATCGGACAATCCATGGTATTGTATCCAAACCCAGCTTCCACTAGCATCACACTAGAGTCAGCCACTTCACTTTTGGGAACTGAACTTAGCATCTTCAACTACGAAGGAAAACAAGTTCAGTCGGTGAAAATCCTTTCAGAAAAACAAATCATTGAAATTGGCTCATTGCCGGTCGGCTCTTACTGGACAGTTGCAACGTCGGCCCTTGGAACGGTAACACGAACGTTTGTGAAAACATCCAACTGATATAGTTTATAACTCAACTGAAAAGAGAATGG
This sequence comes from Chryseobacterium gleum, assembly GCA_945869405.1. Classification (GTDB taxonomy): domain Bacteria; phylum Bacteroidota; class Bacteroidia; order Flavobacteriales_D; family Sanyastnellaceae; genus JAIBBG01. The sequence goes on from CAMBPD010000027.1 coordinate 1,071, forward strand.
CAGCATTCTCTTTTCTTTTTTCCAACCCTTACCTCATCACGTGCACTTTCGATTTGCCATAGCGGTCACAGCCCTTTGCCTAAGCTACCTAGCCTTAGAATGGCACAATGGCCGAGCTCAGATGGCCGACTTTCGCGTATACTACGATGCCGCTAATGCGCTTGTGAACGGCGATGTGTTATACGGCAAAGCGTTTGGAGTGAGCAGTGGGTTCTATAAATACTCGCCATTCGCGTGTCTGCCTTTTATTCCTTTGGCCCTGCTCCCCTATGAAGTTGCATCGGTAGTGTATTATATTCTCGTGACAACCGCGATCATCTATTTTTCACTGCGCGTCTCAAACGACATCGCAGGGAATAGTAAAGAACTCAATCATACAAACTACCTACCCATTCTTGTAGGTGTTTTTCTCATCGACCACTTAGAACGTGAACTGCATTTGGGAAACATCAATTTATTTCTTTTGATGATGCTCTACGAGGTCTACAGAAAACTTATAGACGGAAAGGAAATCCAAGGAGGTATCCTGTATGGTCTTGTCCTTCTGTTCAAGCCTCATTTCTTGTTGCTTCTGCCCTACTTCGTTTGGAAGAAACACTTGAAAACGGTTTTATTCAGCGGTGCCACTATTATAGTTGGACTAGTAGTGCCAGCTGCAATTAGCGGTTGGCATGCCAATATGGATTTGGTTGCTCAGTGGTTCAAAGCAATCAGCGACCACAACCTTGCGCTGCAATCGAGCCCCAACACACTGTATGGAATTCTCAATGAGTTGTTCTTCTCCGGAAAGGCGGAATCGTGGCTTGTCTTTGCAGTATTGCTCATTGTAGCCGTTTTAATCGCTCTCTTCATCATGAAAAACGACAAGGAGGAAGGGACGCCATGGACAAAGACCATTCGATTCAGAGAATTCTTCCTACTTGTTGCATTAGTGCCCAACTTGGTGCATACAGATACAGAGCATTTCATGTGGGTATGGCCGCTGTTAGCGCTAGCAATCTACTCCACTTTTGATCGCACCAAGCCCCTGCGCATGCTACGGATTTCATTCTTAATTATCGCCTTTATTCCATTCGCACTTAATAGTCCCGATTTGGTGGGCAAGGCCAACAGCCTCATGTTCGATGAGGGAGGAATAGGCATCGCGAACATGCTCGTGCTGTTTTCGGCATTAGCCATCGGCACGAACGCATCCACACATGCTGGCCAGAAGACCTAAAGTGTTTCCAAACGAGAATACTTCTGAATTAGTGGTTCTCTCCACCCGGTCCGTGGGCATGGCCGTGAGCAATTTCATCGGCTGTTGCTTCCCGAACTTCGATAACCTCAACGCTGAAATGAAGCTCTGTACCAGCCAACGGGTGGTTAGCATCTACAGTGACCATGTCGCCTTCAATGGCCGCAACAGTAACAATATAGCGCCCTTCGTCATTGCCTGCTTGAAATTGCATTCCAACCTGAGGCGCGGTTCCTCCGAAAGCCTCCACCGATACTTGTTGCACATACTCTTCGTTGCGAACGCCATAGCCCTTCTCTGGACTAATCACAACTTGAAAAGAATCGCCGACAACCTTTCCCTCAAGACCTTCTTCCATGCCCGGTATGAGATTACCGAAGCCGTGGAGGTAATGAAGCGGCTGTTTTCCTTCGCTGCTGTCAAGTGTATTACCCGTGTTATCCTTTAATGTGTAGTGGATAGCGACTACTTTTTCTGATGTAATTTGCATTGTCTATAGTATGATTTTATCCCACCGCACCCGCATGTCGAGCAAGCTCACAAGCAAAAAATGCAGAGGGCGCGAATTTAGGAAAAACTTGTGAAAAGGTCAATTAGCGCCAAAACTAGAAACCACATTGTTGAAATCTCAAAAAAAAAAAACGTTAGCGCTTGTTGTGTAGAGAAATCTCACTACATTTGCGCCCCTATTCAAAATAATAGGCGACGTTTAAAGCGTCGGAAGTTCTTTGAAATACCTGATTTTTCTGCCGGTGTAGCTCAGCTGGCCAGAGCAGCTGATTTGTAATCAGCTGGTCGGGGGTTCGAATCCCTCCACCGGCTCCATGTTAAAATGTGGCCTACGCAGTAAGTAATCAGGGGAGTTACCAGAGCGGCCAAATGGGACAGACTGTAAATCTGTTGTCTTACGACTACGGTGGTTCGAATCCACCACTCCCCACTACTTTCGAAATAAGGTGTGCCCTGTACCTTTCCTAGTTTGTTTTTTTTTATGCGGGAGTAGCTCAGTTGGTAGAGCATTAGCCTTCCAAGCTAAATGTCGCGAGTTCGAGCCTCGTCTCCCGCTCCACAGCTTTCAACAAAGAAGCAATTAATCTTCAAAGCCGTTGTAGCTCAGGGGTAGAGCACTTCCTTGGTAAGGAAGAGGTCACGGGTTCAATTCCCGTCAACGGCTCTACGGTTAGCTCGTTGCAAAGTAGTTTCATGAAAAATCAAGTGTTTCGGATTTTCCGCCCTTAGTAATGTACTTTTTTCAATTTATCTAGATAAAATAATAACAAAAACAATCGCAAATGGCTAAAGAGAATTTTGATCGTTCCAAACCCCACGTGAATATTGGAACAATTGGTCACGTTGACCACGGAAAGACCACTCTGACAGCTGCCATCACTACAGTTTTGGCTGAAGCTGGTCTTTCTGTAAAAAGAGACTTCGCGTCTATCGACAACGCACCTGAAGAAAAGGAGCGCGGTATCACTATCAACACAGCTCACGTAGAGTACTCGACGGCAAACCGTCACTATGCTCACGTTGACTGTCCAGGTCACGCCGACTATGTGAAGAACATGGTTACCGGTGCTGCTCAAATGGACGGTGCTATACTTGTTGTAGCTGCTACAGATGGACCGATGCCACAAACACGTGAGCACATTCTTTTGGGTCGCCAAGTTGGTGTTCCGAAAATTGTTGTTTTCATGAACAAAGTGGACATGGTAGATGACAGTGAACTTCTCGACCTTGTTGAGATGGAAATTCGCGAATTGTTGAGCTTCTATGAATATGATGGTGATAATACACCTGTTATCCGCGGGTCTGCTCTCGGTGGTTTGAACGGAGATGCCAACTGGGTTCCGAAAATCATGGAGTTAATGAACGCCGTTGATACCTGGATTCCAATTCCTCCGCGCGAAGTTGACAAGCCATTCTTGATGTCTGTTGAAGACGTGTTCACGATCACAGGTCGTGGAACAGTTGCAACAGGTCGTATCGAGCGCGGCGTTATCAACTCTGGAGAGGAAGTAGACATCATCGGTTACAACGAAGCAAAAATGAAATCGGTTGTGACTGGTGTGGAAATGTTCCGCAAAATTCTTAACCGTGGTGAAGCTGGTGACAACGTTGGTCTTCTTCTCCGTGGTGTTGAAAAAAGCGACATCCGTCGTGGAATGGTAATCTGCAAGCCAGGTTCTATTCTACCTCACATCAAGTTCAAAGCAGAGATTTACGTTTTGAAGAAAGAAGAAGGTGGACGTCACACTCCTTTCCACAATAAATACCGTCCTCAGTTCTACTTCCGTACAACTGACGTAACGGGTGAGATCAGCCTTGAGGCAGGTCGTGAAATGGTACTTCCTGGCGATAACGTTTCAATCGAAGTGAATTTGATTGCTCCTATCGCAATGGATAAAGGTCTTCGTTTCGCTATCCGCGAAGGTGGTCGCACAGTTGGTGCAGGTCAGGTAACTGAGATTCTCGCGTAATCATTACGTGTGTGAGACATATTGTGAAGGCGATATCCGTCAAAAGATATTGCCTTCACTTTCACGTTTAAAACAGGATTGGCAAAAGAGCTTCATCCTTTGGGTAAAAGAAATGGGTCCAAATGATTGACATTCAAACTTTAAGACACGAGCACATGAAATCGAACAGATTGCAATGCGTTTCTTGATTGAAAACTGTCGTCATACCCCAACTACGGGCATAGTTCAATGGCAGAATAGCGGTCTCCAAAACCGTTGATCTAGGTTCGAGTCCTGGTGCCCGTGCAAAAGATTTGAAAATATCCGAATTCATTCGGAATAAAACGATACAACTATGGCAGGATTAAAAACGTATTTGGAAGAGTCTTACCACGAGCTGGTTCACAAGGTGACCTGGCCAACATGGGCTGAGTTGCAAGAAAGCACCGTTTTGGTGTTCATTACAACATTGATTCTTACTGTATTCATTTTTGCCATGGACTTCATTTTTGGTGTTAGCGGTGATGCCGACTCAACATGGAAAGGTTTGGTAGGTTTCTTATACACCTTCCTTACCTAGTTTTTAGTTAAATCATCCAATTAGGCAATCCATCGAAATGAGTGATATCGAAAAAAAATGGTACGTTGTTCGTGCCATCAGCGGCAAGGAAAAGAAGGTGAAGGAATACATTGAAAGCGAGATCAAAGCTCGCGGTATGCAAGACTATGTATCCCAAGTTTTGATTCCCACTGAGAAGGTTTTCCAAATCCGCAATGGAAAGAAAGTAAGCAAAGAGCGCAGCTACCTCCCTGGGTATGTACTCATTGAGGCTGTTTTGATGGGAGAAATACCCCACATCATAAAAAACATCACTAACGTGATTGGTTTTTTAGGTGCAGAAAAAAGAGGTGAGCCAATCCCTTTGAGGTTATCAGAAGTGAACCGAATCTTAGGGAAAGTAGACGAGTTAGCCGAATCTGGAGAAGAACTGAACATTCCGTTCGTTGTGGGCGAAAATGTGAAGGTAATCGACGGGCCGTTCAATAACTTCGGCGGCGTGATTGAAGAGATCAATGAAGAGAAGAAGAAGTTGAAAGTGATGGTTAAGATTTTTGGCCGTAAAACACCTGTAGAGTTAGGCTACATGCAGGTGGAGAAAGATTAAAAACTAGCGACGGGCGAAATAACACCCGTTCATAGTTATGAAAAATTGAATTAAGAAGCGTGTGGTGCGCATTGAATTTAGACCGTTGTTACGATTCGCTTCCCCTTGCAAACCACGCACAAACCAAATAAACACAAAGTAAAATGGCGAAAGAAGTATCTGGATTCGTCAAGCTGCAAATTAAAGGTAGTGCTGCAAACCCATCGCCCCCAGTAGGCCCTGCTCTCGGTTCCAAAGGTGTAAACATCATGGAATTCTGTAAGCAGTTTAACGCGCGTACACAGGACAAGGCAGGAAAAGTTTGCCCGGTATTGATCACCGTTTACACTGACAAGTCTTTTGACTTCGTCATCAAAACGGCACCGGCAGCTGTGCAACTCCTCGATGCCTCAAAGGCAAAAAAGGGAGCTGCAGAGCCAAACCGCCAAAAGATTGGGCAAGTAACCTGGGATCAGGTGCGTGCCATAGCAGAAGACAAAATGCCAGACCTAAACTGCTTCACCATCGAGTCGGCCATGAAAATGGTCGCTGGAACGGCAAGAAGTATGGGTCTGCAAGTAACCGGTAACAGTCCTTTCTAATTTTTTCGGAGGAAAACAGCAATGGGAAGTCTAACTAAAAATCGCAAAGCATCCTTAGAGAAGTATGACAATGAAAAGTCGTATACACTCAATGATGCAGCGTCGATCGTGAAGAAAATCACGGCTACAAAATTCGACGCTTCTGTAGACATCGCTGTTCGCCTCGGTGTAGACCCGAAAAAATCCAACCAAATGGTTCGCGGCACAGTGTCGCTACCACACGGAACGGGAAAAACCGTGCGCGTATTGGTACTCTGTACTCCCGACAAGGAGGCAGAAGCCAAAGCCGCAGGGGCAGATCACGTGGGTTTGAACGACTACATCGAAAAAATAAAAGGCGGATGGACCGATGTTGATGTAATTATCACCACACCCAACGTTATGGGGCAAGTAGGTGCACTAGGCCGTATTCTCGGTCCACGTGGACTTATGCCAAACCCGAAAACGGGTACTGTAACTATGGATGTTGGAAAGGCTGTAACAGAAAAGAAGGCTGGTAATATCGATTTCAAAGTCGATAAAACCGGTATTGTGCACGCAAGTGTTGGCCGAGTATCATTTGACGTAACAAAGTTGGCTGAAAATGCTAATGAGTTGATTCAAACGATCATCAAACTTAAGCCTTCTTCTGCAAAAGGAACTTATATTCGGAGCATCTCTATGTGTTCCACTATGAGTCCTGGGGTAAATGTTGAACCAAGATCAGTGAACTAATCACTGGTAAAATCGGAGGACTCTTTATATGACTAAAGAACAAAAGAACCAAGAGATCACCGAATTGGTAGATGCACTCAAAAACACTGAGATCTTCTATCTTTCGGATACTTCTTCGTTGAGTGCCGAGGCTACCAGTTCACTTCGACGCGAATGTTTCAAAGCCAAAGTTCAAATGCGTGTTGTAAAAAACACACTTTTGAAAAAAGCTATGGAGCGCGTAGAAGGCAAGGATTATAGCCCACTTTTCCCAGCTCTATACGGCAACACTGCCGTTATGATCTCGGATGTGGGAAATCTTCCTGCACGACTGATCAAGGACTTCAAAAAGAAGTACGACAAACCCGCATTCAAGGCGGCTTTCATTCAGGATGATTGTTACGTAGGTGCTGATCAACTCGAAGTATTGGTTGCTCTTAAGAGCAAAAACGAATTACTTGGAGATATTATCGGTCTATTGCAATCACCAGCCAAAAACGTTATCTCTGCGCTTAAAAGCAATGCAGGTGATAAGGTGGCAGGCCTCGTCAAAGCTCTCGAGGAAAGACAGAGCGAACCAACAATTAATAATTAAACAACCTTTTAAAATCCAATAAGATGGCTGATTTGAAAGCAATGGCAGAAAACCTCGTTAACCTTACTGTAAAAGAAGTAAACGAGCTTGCCGCAATTCTGAAAGATGATTATGGTATCGAGCCTGCTGCTGCAGCACCAGTAATGGTTGCTGGTGGTGGTGGAGCTGCTGCTGTAGAAGAAAAGACTGCATTTGACGTTATCCTCATTGCAGGTGGCGACAACAAATTGGCAGTTGTGAAAATGGTGAAGGACTTGACTGGTCTTGGCTTGAAAGAAGCTAAAGACGCAGTTGATAAGGCCCCATCTCCTCTCAAGACTGGTGTTACCAAAGATGAAGCAAACGCTTTGAAAACACAACTTGAAGAAGCAGGAGCGAAGGTTGAAATCAAGTAATCTTACATCGCTTTAAAACAGTTGAGGCCCCCTTCTACACTATGTGTAGAGGGGTGGCCTAAACTCGTTTAAAGTAAGTGCTTTATGTGCACTTACCTCATGATCAGTCGATTCCCGATACGACTCTAAACCATCGAGAAACGCTGGCCTACTGGCTCAGCAATAAGTAAAGAAAGCAACGTCGCTTCCGAAAAAGGAAGTGGATTGACACCATTAAACACCTTAAGGACTTGGCAACACTTAAAAAATCAGACGAGAGACACAATTTCTCATCTACCAAAAGCTTTTTCGAATATCCAGATTTCTTGGAAATTCAATTGGCTTCGTTCAAAGAGTTTTTCCAATTGGAAACCAACCCGGAGAATAGAAGCAATGAAGGCCTCTACAAAGTATTCTCAGAGAACTTCCCCATTACAGATACACGTAACCAATTTGTACTAGAGTTCCTCGACTATTTCGTGGACCCACCGCGCTACACAATTGAGGAATGTATCGAACGCGGCCTCACGCATAGCGTGCCGCTCAAAGCCAAGCTTAAGCTCTATTGCACAGACCCTGAACACGAGGATTTTGAAACCATCGTGCAGGATGTTTACTTGGGTACAATCCCCTACATGACCCCACAAGGTTCATTCGTGATAAACGGTGCTGAGCGAGTGATTGTATCACAGCTCCATCGCTCACCAGGGGTATTTTTCGGACAAAGTCGCCATGCCAATGGCACCAAATTATACAGCGCTCGTATCATTCCTTTCCGTGGTTCATGGATTGAGTTTGCCACAGACATCAATAATGTGATGTATGCTTACATCGACCGTAAGAAGAAACTTCCGGTGACAACATTGTTGCGCGCTATCGGTTATGAAAGTGACCGTCAAATACTTGAGATCTTTAACCTCGCGGAAGAAGTTAAGGTATCCAAGGCGGGTATCCAACGCGTTCTCGGACGTCGCCTAGCCGCTCGTGTTCTAAAAACATGGGTAGAAGATTTCGTAGATGAGGATACCGGTGAAGTAGTTTCTATCGAACGTAATGAAGTGGTTCTCGATCGTGAAGTGGTTCTAGACACTCAACACATCGATATCATCGTTGACAGCGGAACAAAGTCCATTATCCTTCATAAAGAAGAATCAAGTTCAGCTGACTTCACACTCATTCACAACACACTCCAAAAAGACACATCGAACTCGGAGAAAGAAGCTGTAGAGTATATCTACCGTCAATTGCGTAACGCTGAACCACCAGATTTGGAAACAGCTCGCGGTGTTATTGACAAGCTATTCTTCTCAGAACAACGTTATGATCTTGGTGAAGTTGGTCGTTTCCGTATCAACCGTAAATTAGGTAATACCAATTCACAAAACCGCACACTCACCAAAGACGATATCATTCAAATCATAAAGTATTTGATTGAATTGGTGAACTCGAAAGCGGATGTCGACGATATCGATCACCTTTCAAATCGTCGCGTACGCACAGTGGGCGAACAACTATACAACCAGTTTGCAGTGGGCTTGTCTCGAATGGCTCGTACCATTCGTGAGCGTATGAACGTTCGCGATAACGAGGTCTTCACCCCTATTGACTTGATTAACGCGAAGACATTATCATCCGTTATCAATTCATTCTTTGGTACCAACCAACTGTCACAGTTTATGGACCAAACGAATCCATTGGCTGAAGTAACGCACAAGCGTCGTATGTCGGCCCTCGGACCAGGCGGTCTTTCGCGCGAACGTGCAGGCTTCGAAGTCCGCGACGTACACTACACGCACTACGGCCGTTTGTGTACAATCGAAACCCCAGAAGGACCAAACATCGGTTTGATTTCATCGCTTTGTGTTTATGCGAAAATCAACCGTCTTGGTTTCATCGAAACTCCTTACCGCAAAGTTGAAAACGGCAAAGCGGTAATGAACAATAGCGGTGTCACCTACTTCACCGCAGAAGACGAGGACACGATGGTAATCGCTCAAGCGAACGCCGAACTCAGCGACAAAGGACAGTTCCTGACAACGACCGTGAAAGCACGCTTGGAAGGTGACTTCCCTGTTACTGCTCCAGACAGTCTTCACCTCATGGACGTAGCTCCCAACCAAATTGCCTCAATCGCAGCCTCACTTATTCCATTCTTGGAGCACGATGACGCCAACCGCGCACTGATGGGATCAAACATGATGCGTCAGGCAGTGCCTTTGATGCGTCCTGAAGCCCCTATCGTAGGAACTGGTTTGGAGGCTCGTGTCGCTGCTGACTCGCGCGTTTTGCTTACAGCCGAGGGCGATGGCGTAGTAGAGTTTGTGGATGCAACGGAAATTCGTGTGCGTTACAAGCGCAGCGAAGAAGACGAGATGGTAAGCTTCAACTCACCGTTGAAGGCCTACAACATTCGCAAATTCATGAAGACCAACCAAAGCACAACCGTTAACCTGCGTCCACTTGTGACCAAAGGTGAGCGAGTGACAAAGGGTCAAATCATGGTGGAAGGATATTCTACCAAAGGAGGAGAACTCGCCATTGGTCGCAACTTAAAAGTAGCCTTCATGCCATGGAAAGGATATAACTTCGAGGATGCTATTGTTATCAGCGAACGCGTAGTTCGTGAAGACATCTTTACCTCTATTCACGTAGATGAATACACTACCGAAGTTCGCGATACAAAACGCGGAGTAGAAGAATTAACGGCAGACATTCCAAACGTAAGTGAAGAGGCTACAAAAGACCTCGACGAGAATGGCATCATTCGCGTTGGTGCAGAGGTAAAAGAAGGCGATATCCTCATCGGAAAGATTACTCCAAAAGGAGAAACTGATCCTACCCCAGAGGAGAAACTTCTACGCGCCATTTTTGGTGACAAAGCGGGTGATGTTAAAGACGCTTCATTGAAAGTGCCACCAAGTGCATCCGGCGTTGTAATAGATAAGAAATTATTCTCTCGCACCGTAAAGGATAAAAAGACAATCAAAACCAACGAAAAGGCCGTGGTGGAAGCGTTGGATAGAGAACACGAAAAAGATGTTGCTGAACTAAAAAGAGTATTGGTAGATAAGTTGGTCGCAATTCTGAAAGACCAGACTTGCCAAGGTGTCTACAACTACTTCAAGGAAGAGCAAGTCAAAAAAGGAACAAAGTTTACCTCTAAGTCTCTGTCAACAATTGACTATAGTGTGATAAGTGCAGACTCATGGACAAAAGACGAACCAACAAACGTCTTGGTAAAGCGTTGCATCCACAACTTCAATATGCGCTTCAATGAACTTCTAGGTTCCTTCAAACGTCAGAAATTCCAACTTACGGTTGGTGATGAACTTCCAACGGGTATTGTGAAGTTGGCTAAAGTTTATATTGCTCAAAAACGCAAGTTACGCGTTGGTGACAAGATGGCCGGACGTCATGGAAACAAGGGAATCGTTGCACGTATTGTGCGCGATGAAGACATGCCATTCTTGGAAGATGGAACAACAGTAGATATCGTATTGAATCCGCTTGGTGTACCGTCGCGTATGAACCTTGGACAGATTTATGAAACTGTATTGGGCTGGGCCGGTCAAAAAACTTCCAAGCGTTTTGCCACACCTATTTTCGATGGTGCATCGCTCGACGATATTCTGCGCGAAATGAAAGATGCAGGAGTTCCCGAGTGGGGCGTGACGTATTTGTATGACGGCGGCACAGGAGTTCGTTTTGAACAACAAGCAACTGTGGGAGTTATCTACATGATCAAACTAAGCCACATGGTTGACGATAAGATGCACGCACGTTCAATAGGACCATACTCACTCATAACCCAACAACCGTTGGGTGGTAAAGCACAGTTCGGTGGTCAACGTTTTGGAGAAATGGAAGTTTGGGCACTCGAAGCATTCGGAGCTGCCAACATCCTTCAAGAAATCCTCACCGTGAAATCCGATGATGTGATGGGTCGTGCCAAGGCATATGAAGCTATCGTAAAAGGAGAAAACATGCCTGTACCAGGTATACCTGAATCCTTCAACGTATTGCTGCATGAATTGCGCGGTCTTTGCCTCAACATAACGTTGAACCAAAACTGATCCTAACAAACGATGGTTCGGGAGGTAACACTCCCAAACCTTCTACTCCTTTATTGAATTGTTTTATACCTGAAAAGAAATAAATCACAATGCTTCAAGCAAAAAAAATAGTCCGCCCAACAAGCGATTTCAGATCAATCACCATTAGCCTCGCCTCACCAGAAGAAATTCTTGAGCGATCGCACGGTGAAGTTTTGAAGCCGGAAACGATCAATTACCGCACCTACAAACCAGAGCGAGATGGTCTTTTCTGCGAAAAAATATTCGGTCCCGTAAAGGACTATGAATGCCATTGTGGAAAATACAAGCGTATCCGCTACAAAGGAATCGTTTGTGACCGCTGCGGTGTGGAGGTAACTGAAAAGAAAGTTCGTCGCGAACGCACAGGACACATCACTTTGAGTGTTCCGGTTGCGCACATTTGGTACTTCCGTTCACTTCCAAACAAGATTGGTTACTTGTTGGGACTACCCACAAAGAAACTAGACCAAATCATCTACTACGAGCGTTACGTTGTGGTAAATGTTGGTCCTGCTACTCGTTTAGACGGGACTAGTCTTGCCGAGTTTGAATTCCTCACAGAGGAAGAGTTTCTCGACATTTCAGAAAAGTTACCCAAAGAAAATCAATACCTCGACGACAAGGATCCCAACAAATTCGTTGCGAAAATGGGCGCCGAGGCACTTTACGACTTGTTGGCAAAAGTGAAGCTTGATGAGCTTTCCTTCGAACTTCGTCACAAGGCGAACGTGGAGACTTCACAACAGCGTAAAAATGAAGCGCTCAAGCGCTTGCAAGTAGTAGAAGCATTTCGCGATGCCAATACACGCGTAATAAACCGTCCAGAATGGATGGTGACACGCGTCGTTCCGGTTATTCCACCTGAATTACGCCCACTCGTTCCTTTGGATGGTGGTCGCTTTGCAACCTCAGATTTGAACGATTTGTACCGCCGTGTTATTATTCGCAATAACCGTCTCAAGCGTTTGGTAGAAATTAAAGCCCCAGAGGTAATCTTGCGTAACGAGAAGCGCATGCTTCAAGAGGCTGTCGACAGTTTATTCGACAACTCGCGCAAATCATCTGCTGTTAAAACAGAAAGTAACCGTCCATTGAAGTCTCTTTCAGACTCATTGAAAGGAAAGCAAGGACGTTTCCGCCAAAATCTTCTTGGTAAGCGTGTAGATTACTCTGCACGTTCTGTAATTGTTGTAGGCCCGGAGTTGAAGCTTCACGAGTGTGGTCTGCCAAAAGATATGGCTGCTGAGTTGTTCAAGCCGTTTATCATTCGTAAAATGATTGAGCGCGGAATAGTGAAGACGGTGAAATCTGCAAAGAAAATTGTAGACAAGAAAGAGGCAGTAGTTTGGGATATATTAGAAAACGTTTTGAGGGGCCATCCGGTGCTTCTCAACCGTGCCCCTACCCTTCACCGACTAGGTATTCAAGCGTTCCAGCCAAAACTTATAGAAGGTAAAGCGATCCAATTGCACCCACTCGTTTGTACGGCATTCAACGCCGACTTCGACGGTGACCAAATGGCGGTTCACGTTCCACTTGGACCTGGTGCCATACTAGAAGCACAGCTTCTAATGCTTGGCTCGCACAACATCCTAAACCCTGCAAATGGAGCACCTATAACGGTTCCATCACAAGACATGGTATTGGGTCTTTACTATATTACGAAGTCGCGCAAGGGAACTCCTGAGAGCCCATCACTTGGTGAAAACAAGACCTACTACTCTGAAGAGGAAGTAACCATCGCGTTTAACGAAGGCAAGCTCGACTTGCACGCCAACATCAAGGTGCGTTGGACAGACTTCCATGGCAACACAAGCGTATTAGAGACAACCACAGGTCGTGTAATCTTCAATAGAATTGTGCCGCGTGAAGTAGGTTTCATTAACCAACTGCTCACCAAGAAAGCACTTCGCGATATTATCGGTGACATCCTGAAGTATGTAGGAATTGCGCGTACAGCAAAATTCCTTGATGATATGAAAGACATTGGTTTCTACTGGGCTTTCAAAGGTGGATTGTCTTTCAAATTAACGGATGTTGTTATCCCAGCAGAAAAAGATAAGCTGGTAGCCGACGCTACTTCTAAAGTTAAGGAAGTGTTCGAAAGCTACAACATGGGTCTTATCACAAACAACGAACGCTACAACCAAGTAATTGATATTTGGACCAATACGAATTCTAAGCTCACCAATATCCTCATGGATCGCCTCAAGACCGACCAAGAAGGATTCAATAGCGTCTATATGATGTTCGACTCCGGAGCGCGTGGTTCGAAAGAACAGATTCGTCAGCTTGCTGGTATGCGCGGATTGATGGCTAAGCCACAAAAGAACGCGGCCATGGGTGGGCAAGACATTATCGAAAACCCAATTTTGGCAAACTTCAAAGAAGGATTGTCGATTTTGGAGTACTTCATCTCTACCCACGGTGCTCGTAAAGGTTTGGCCGATACAGCATTGAAGACAGCCGATGCCGGTTACCTTACTCGTCGTTTGGTTGACGTTGCACAAGACGTAATCATCAATGAAGTCGACTGCATGACGCTCCGCGGCATTGTAGCTTCAGCATTGAAGAAAGCTGAGGAGGTGGTTGAATCTCTTGAAGATCGTATTTCAGGTCGCACTAGTGTTCACGATGTGATTCACCCGGAAACAGGTGTTATGATTGTTGAGGCTGGAGAAACCATTGATGAATTCAAAGCTGAAGCGATAAGTGCTGCAGGTATAGAAGATGTTGAAATTCGCTCAGTACTCACATGCGAAAGCAAACGTGGGGTATGTGCGAAGTGTTACGGTCGCGATTTGGCCACGGCCAAATTGGTTCAGCAAGGCTTGGCAGCGGGTGTTATTGCCGCCCAGTCCATTGGAGAGCCTGGAACACAGCTCACCCTTCGTACCTTCCACACAGGAGGTGCCGCTGGCGGTGGTGCTATCGATGCCGACATTCGCGCAAAATATGCAGGTACCCTTGAAATCGAGGAATTACGCAGCGTAGAGAATATGACTGATAACGGTGAAATGCGCACCATCGTAGTGTCGCGTTCATCTGAAATGAAGATTATCGATTCGAAAACAGGCAGCGTTCTCACAAACGCAAACATTCCTTACGGTGCCACCTTGCATTTGAAGCCAGGTGCATCTGTTAAGAAAGGTGACCTTATCTGCGAATGGGATCCATACAATAGTGTGATCATCACTGAAGAAGATGGAACGATTTCATTTGACGCAGTTGAAGAAGGAATCACATTCAAGACAGAGCTCGACGAACAAACCGGATTCTCGGAGAAGGTCATCATCGAGACCAAAGACAAGAAAAAGAACCCAGCGATAGAAATAGTACGCAACAAAGAGGTTGTTAAAGTGTACTCTCTACCTGTAGGAGCTCACTTAAACATTGAGAACGGTGCTAAGGTTGGCAAGGGTATTATACTTGTGAAGATTCCGCGTATGTCAGGAAAAACAAGCGACATCACTGGTGGTCTTCCACGTGTTACAGAGTTGTTTGAGGCTCGCAATCCATCGAACCCTGCCGTAGTTGTAGAGATCGACGGAATTGTTGAATATGGTAAAATCAAACGCGGTAATCGTGAGATTTCTGTAACAGCTCGAACAGGTGAGGAAAAGAAATACCTCATTCCCCTTTCCAAGCACATCTTGGTTCAAGATGGAGACTTTGTTCGTGCAGGTATGCAGCTCTCAGATGGTGCAATTTCACCTGGCGACATTCTAGACATCCAAGGTCCGACGGCAGTTCAAGAATACTTAGTAAACGAGATTCAGGAAGTGTACCGTCTGCAAGGTGTGAAAATCAACGATAAGCACTTTGAAGTAATCGTTCGCCAAATGATGCGTAAAGTTGTAATTACCGACGCGGGCGACACGAGATTCCTAGAAGGTACAAACGTAGACAAGGCCGAATTCCTTGAGGAAAATGAATTGCTATTTGACAAAATGGTAATCGTTGACAATGGAGACACGGAGAAATTCCAAATAGGACAGATTATCAGCGTAAGAAACTTGAGAGATGAAAACTCACAACTCAAGCGCAAGGATAAGAAAGAGATAGAAGCGCGTGACGCCATCACGGCTACAGCTCGTCCGATGCTTCAAGGTATTACACGTGCTTCATTGCAAACCGACTCTTGGATTTCTGCTGCATCGTTCCAGGAAACCACCAAGGTACTGAACGAAGCTGCGGTTCAAGGAAAGACGGACTACCTCATTGGTCTGAAAGAAAACGTTATCGTAGGTCACCCAATACCTGCGGGTGCTGGGGTGCGCAAGTTTCAGAAAATGGTTGTAGGAAATAGTGAAGACTATGTGAATTTAGTTGCCAAACGTGGCGGAGGCTCTGCGATTGATCGCGAGCAACACGCGTAATTTTTTTCAACTTGAATTATAAAAAGCCCCGCTTGCGGGGCTTTTTCTATTACATAACGCGAGGTGCAACAAAGAGCGTCTACGCAAAAGAGTAACCAAAAATTACTCTTCAAAATCCTTTCTCAAGCTAAGCCCTTCGAGCACTGCATACGAATTCTAAATAAACAACACACCAACAAAATACATACACAATAGAAGATATATTTGTCCAATGTCTGAGAATAATCAGGGGTAACAAACGTTAGCCTAAAAGTATTCTCTTAAAAAGTAAATAACCCGACATTTAATCAGTTTGAAGCCTAGTTCTTCCATTTTATGCATAATCAGAATAAAATCCTTCGTGTATTTCAGCTCATCAACCTTCTGAAAACAGATCCTCCCAAGTCGATGCGTCATATTTCGGAAGTACTCAATAGCACAGAACGCACGCTTTATAGATATTTGAATCTTTTAGAAGAACTTGGCTTCGAATTGCTCCGAGACGAACAGAACCGAATCTATATACCCAGTATACAGGGCAGTAGTGAAGTAAGCTTTTCTCGTGATGAAATTGTATTCTTAAAAAAACTTCTTCAATCGACCGGGAAAAATGTAAAGATAAAAGATGCTATTCTGGGTAAACTTTTGGTTCACTCCGATGTGCAAATTGGAACCAAGCTCGCACTTAATGCGCACCTAGGGAAAATTGTGGAAACAATTAGTCAAGGGTTAGACTCAAAGAGACAGGTAATCTTGAAAAAGTACCACAGTTTCAACTCCAATTCTATATCAGATCGAACAGTTGAGCCCATCGCGTTCACCGAAAACTACAGCAGCCTAGTAGCCTTCGAGATTTCCACGAACCAAAACAAGATATACAATATTGACCGTATTACTGCAGTGGAAGTTACCCGTCACCCATTTCGAAATGGAAAACATCACCGAGTTGAAGATATAGATGCCTTCGGCTTTTCTCGAAAAGACGACGAGTTCACCGTTGAACTTCATCTTTCCATGCGGGCAGCACTTTTGTTGAAGGAAGAATATCCGATGTCTGCTGAGCACATTGGCCTTCTTGAGGCGAAAGGATACTATTTTTTCAAGGCGAAGGTGTTCGATTTGAGGCCTGTAGCCCGCTTTATCTTAGGGCTTTCACAGGAGGTGAATATTATAGAGGGTAAAGAGCTGGTCGATTATCTCGACTTTCAACTCAAACATGTTTTCACTCGGAAAACGTTGGGAAATCGTCCAACAAAACCCGCAGCGCGAAGTGCCAAGAAAATTATTAGGCCAAAAAGTAAATAACTACTATCGCTACTGCGAAACAAATTAAGGCGAACGCTACAGGTGCTCCAATTTCGTTTTGCTCTGCCTCTGAGTGACCGTGGTGGTCGTTATTATCATGCGAATGTCCCATTTCTCGTTTAATTTTAATGCTGTAAAAATAGAAATTCATTGACTAATTCTGCCCAACCATGCCGATAATCTGCTGTGATTTTTCAACGGTTGATTGGTGAGTTCGCTTTCCGCATTATTTAATCACACATCGTGTAACGTATTCACTGTTATCGGCTGTTACATGTAATTGATAAAGTCCTGACGCCACGAGTGGATCCCATTGAATACGACTTTGCTGACTTTCATTCATCATTGCCACTACCCTGCCGCTAGCATCTAGCAGACGCAGGTGCAAAAAAGCATGCACTCTGCCGAACTCCATGTTTATTAGCCCATCGGTTGGATTGGGGAAAACTCTCACTTGTTCACCATCCAACTCAGGAGAATTTGACGTGCACTCCAGCACAGTTACAACGAGATCATCCGCGTAAATACATCCTTCTGGAGTGGTAGCTGTAAGTACTAATGCATGCTGACCAAGCCCCCATTCATCAGCTTCCAATGTGAAAAACTGATTAGTACTTAGGTCTTGCCATTGGTAAAAGAGTCCGCTTGGCCCGAACACGAGCAAATCCTCATTGATACAAAGACTAGTATCGTTACCCAAACTGAAGTTGAACGAATTTTCGGGTTGCAACAACAAGAATGCGGATGTCTCGCATCCTTCATTATCCGTGACCGTAAACTGATAGTTACCCGAAGCCAGCGCTTGGAGGTCTTGCGTATCGGAGGTGAAACCATTGGGGCCTTCCCATTCATAGGTGTATGGAGCTGAAGCACCGTTCACCGATAGGTCGATAAAT
Source organism: Chryseobacterium gleum (assembly GCA_945869405.1). Classification (GTDB taxonomy): domain Bacteria; phylum Bacteroidota; class Bacteroidia; order Flavobacteriales_D; family Sanyastnellaceae; genus JAIBBG01. The sequence goes on from CAMBPD010000027.1 coordinate 18,829, forward strand.
CCGTCTGAGGTTGCCCTACATGTTGTTCCTGTTATTTCGGTATTTACTATCCAGAGGTCGGGCAGAGTGACCGTATAAGAGGCGTCGTAATTGTTACCGCAGGCATCGGTGACTAGCAGTGAATACTCTCCCGGGCCAACCTCGTAAATATTTTGCTCAGCGCTCGTAAATCCGTTTGGACCGGTCCAAGCGCATTGGAAATTTGAACCGCTTCCTGTAAAATAGGGAAGTATAGACGATTGAGGAATCTCGCCTTTGATAAGCGGACAACGAATGTTGTTGAAAACAGCTTGTAGCTCATTGGTGACGTTCACCGTGTTTACGGTTATTTCTGCAACGCCAACTGCTCCTTCCCATCCATCGAGCTGCACATAATAGGTTGCTCCTGCATCCAAGCAGCCAGCATATATGCGAGAGGAATAACCGTTTGACACGCTGCAACCACCCGCCATGTCGTCATTGGCGGCAACTAGCTCAAAGGAAGACCATCCAAGACATTCATCAACTTTGAAAAGAGCAAGTTGGGTATCGAAACCTTCACCATCATTGCACGTGGTAATTTCATAGGTTACATTGGGTTCAGCAACAAAAAACGCCCAAGCAGTATTGGTGATGTCACCCTCGCACCAAAACCCTGGAATTGCGCAATTTCCTCCAACTGGAACTGGCTCGGCGGCTTGAGCGATGCACAGCGAGTTATCGATCAGAACCCCCGCTCCGTTGGGTATTATTTCCAATGCTCCACAAGGCGAATCGTATGCCGGCAACCCTGAGTTACCTATTTCAACCGTCCAGGTATTTCCAATACCAGCACCATAAAACACATGAGAAAACGAACCGTTCTCGTACACTTCGAACATTGGACCGCCGTCGCCATAGGAATCCACAAAAATCAAATCGATTGCCTGACCTGTCGGAAGACAAAAAGAAGGCACTTCTATCAATGCATTGCTGGCATAGCCTCCGCCTGCTTCTGCACCTTCGCAACCCACCAACTCGTTTCCACCGAAGTAAAGAGTTCCATTGCCACACCCGTTTAACGAGGGTACAATTTCCCAATAATTTTCATACCCCCATGCGTCAGTAGTTATAAAAATATTGACTTGGGTTGAGTCTGCTCCACACTGTGCAAAGCTATCAACAGCTATGAGCAAGGTGAGCATGAGTAAAGAGACACTTTTCATGTATGTGAGATTGATTGATGCCAAATGTAAGAGTCACACTCAATAGGCTGTTCACATTTCAAAAAAATCTTGCAACCAAAAAGCCCCGCTCGATAGCGGGGCTTCCTGGCTTAAACTGAAAAACTAAAAACTATCGTAATTGTCTTGAGTCATGAAGACTCAACTCAACTAACTCTAAATATGTAAGTCATTTCTGACAGACACGTAGCGAAAATAAAACACAATTATCAACAACTCGCGGTTTATTTAATGAAATTGTCGTGACAAACATGTAACACTCTTGAAATCAATACTTTTCATCTGGGAGAATTTTCTTGGGATTGAGAATTAGGCAAGGGTCCATGACCAATTTGATGCGTTTCATGCAATCTAACTCTGCTTTTCCAAATGGAATGTCCATGTAATCACGCTGAACGAGTCCGATTCCATGCTCTCCGCTCAGAGTTCCTCCCAAGTGCACACACAACTGAAAAATTTCACGAATGGCCAACGGGAGTTCATCCTTCCATTGAGAATCAGTGAGCTCACCCTTGATGATGTTTACGTGAAGGTTGCCATCGCCCGCATGACCGTAGCAAACAGAGCGAAACCCATAGCGAGTTCCTATGGCCTTCACCCCCTTCAACAAAGCGGGCAACTCGTACCTCGGCACAACAGTATCTTCCTCTTTGTATACACTATTTGCTTTTACCGCTTCAGCAACTTTTCGACGGAGCTTCCACAACTGCGCCTTCTGCGCTTCGTCGTCGGCAAACAAAATTTCTCCGCACCCGAACTGTTGAACCACAGAAGAAATGACCTCACAATCGGCCATAAGCGCATCGGTGTAGTTACCGTCCACTTCAATGAGAAGGTGCGCCTGAATAGAGTCATCCACAGGAACTTGAACATCCTCTACATACTTCAACACCCAATCGATTGCATCGCGTTCCATAAACTCAAGAGCACTGGGCGTGATACCTGCACGAAAAATAGCGCTCACTGCTTCACATGCTTTAGCGGCATCATAGAAAGGGACAAGCATGAGTAGGTTGTGCTTCGGCATGGGTATTAACTTTAGCACGGCTCGGGTGATAATTCCAAGTGTGCCTTCGCTACCCACCATCAACTGAGTGAGGTTGTATCCGGTGGAATTCTTGAGTGTATTTGCGCCCGTTTGAATAATGTCGCCGTTGGCAAGTACCACTTCGAGGTTTAGCACAAAATCTTTTGTAACCCCATACTTTACAGCATGAGGTCCACCCGCATTTTCAGCCAAATTTCCTCCGATAAAACACGACCCCCTGCTACTTGGGTCAGGAGGATAGTACAATCCCTTTGCGGCAACTGTTTCTTGCAGCACTTGAGTAATCACCCCAGGCTCAACCACTACTTGAAGGTTGAACTCATCGACAGTTATAATTCGATTCAATTTTTCCATGCTCAGCCCTACCCCACCGTGCACGC
>CAMBPD010000028.1 GCA_945869405.1 Chryseobacterium gleum
CCAAGGAAAAAATACTTGAACCCCGATTCGTTGCTGAGCAGATTGCCTCGGTTACTCGCTGCGAGAACGTAAACGGGTATTGATAATATTTCAACTCCCAAGAAAAGCATCACAAGATTGGTATAGGCAGAGAGCACAACAGCACCGCACATGCTAAACAGCACGAGTGCAAAAATATCTGTGCGTTCTGTAGATTGGGCTGCGTAGGTGTCGCCTGCAAGTAAAAACCAAAAAAGTCCGATGAAAGCAAATACTGCAGTAAAGGCCAATGCCACGTTGTCGAAAAGGAGCATTCCACCGTATTGTGCAAACGGGATTTCATTGTGGTTCCAATCGAGAATGCATGAAGCGATGAGGCCAAGTAGACCTGCAATTATAACAGGCATTATTAGCTTGCGCATTTTCAATACATCCAGCGCAAGCACGCCAATCCCCAAGAGGGAAATGAGTAATATTTCTTTCATCGGTTCAGGCCTTGTAACAGAGATTCAACAGAAGGATTTGAAATGGACAGGATTATATCCGGGTATACACCGAATGCAATCACTAGCACAACTAAAATGGTGAGTACTGTTTTTTCATGAGTGTTTAAGGGGGCAAAGTTTTGCATCGTTGCGGGTGCACTTCCGAGCATCATCACTTGGAAAGCGCGCAGCATGTATACAGCTCCGAGCACCACAGTGAGAGCGGCTACCGCGGCTAGCCATGGGCTCACCTGATAAAATCCTAAAATCAGAAGGAACTCACCTACAAACCCACTGGTGAGCGGAAGTGCTATGGACCCCATAACTATTGCGAAAAACAGAAAGGCGAGGAGCGGGTTTACCTCGCGAATGCCACCCATTTTTTGCATTTCATCGTGGTTGAGGCGTGTTTCAATAATATCGTAAACGAAGAACAATGCCACAGAGAGTATACCGTGTGAAAGCATTTCCATAACTCCACCTTGCAAACCCTGCACGTTTCCCGAGAGAATACCTGCGCTGAGCACGCCCAAGTGAGCTATAGACGCCCAAGCGATGAGCAGTTTGTAACGCTGCTGTACGAGTGCCATTCCAGAGGCATACAACACGCTTATGGCCGAAAGCGCAAGCGCCCATGTGCCGTATTCGGCAACGCCCACGGGCAGTGCAGGGATGACTAAACGTATGAGGCCGTAGCTTGCCATTTTCAGCATAATACCTGCAAGAAGCATTGTAGCCGAGGTAGGAGCGGCATCATAGGTAGATGGCTGCCATGAGTGAAAAGGAAACACGGGAATTTTCACGGCGAATGCGATGAAGAAACCTGCGAAAACCCAACCTTGTTCTGCACCGCTCAATGAACGACCTGCCTCATAAAGGGCGGTCATTTGGAAGGATCCTGAGATGGAGTAGAGGTAAAGCAATGATACGAGCATGAAAAGGCTGCCAAATAGAGTGTAGATGAAAAACTTCAAGGTGATTTTTGCCTTATTCGGGTTTTCACTCCAATACAAAATCATGAAGTAAATAGGAATGAGAGCGAACTCATAGAAAACATAAAAAAGTAATCCATCTGTTGTGGTAAATGCACCCATCATCGATGCTGCCATTACGAGCATTAGTCCATAATAGTATTGAGGATGTTTGAACGTGCGATTTGCGGAGGCATAGATGATAATCGGAAGTAGCAATGCTACCAACAATGCCATTACGAGGCTAATACCATCAAGACCGAAGGAATAGGAAATCCCCAAAGGACCAATCCAGTCTTGATTGAAAAACAAGAGCGATTGGGCGTTGTCTTGCGAGCTCGAAAAGAAGGCACCGAGAGTAACGATGAGCTCCAAAATACTTGCGCCAAGTGCGATTTGACGAGCGTTTTTCGCACCGGTCAAAAACAAAATTCCCGCAGCTAGTAACGGTATGGCTAACAGAATGAGTGTGAGCATAGGGTTTAGATATAAAGGAGAAGTGCGATTAGGCCTGTGATGAATACGAGGATGTAGAAAAATAGACTCCCCGACTGTAGAAGTCGAAGCTTGCTTCCCGCTGCATCTGTAGCATCACCAGTTCCTTCTACAAGGCCATCGATGATTTTTGGTTCTACCACCTTGCCAAGTGCATGGCTAATTGCGTCGACAGGCTTGCGTATGAGTGCATCATACAGTTCATCGAACCAATACTTATTGAGTAATAATTTGTGCGAGAATGAAGAGATCTCGTTGTCTTCGAGCGCCAACTCTCCTCGTTTAGCATACTTCAGCCAAGCGTAATAAATGCCTCCGCCAGCTATCACAGTTGCCAAGCCCATAAGCATCAATTCGGTGTTGAGGTCCATGTGCAGGCCAGGCATGACCACGGTGCCGTCGAGGTAATGATCGAGCCAGTGCCAATGCATGTGCAGCGACTCACCCACAGCATGAGGAAGCCCGATGAAACCGCCAACTACCGAGAGCACAGCGAGAATGATGAGCGGAAGTGTCATGGAAGTTGGTGATTCGTGCAGGTGATGTTCTTGATCGTGTGTTCCGCGGAACTTGCCGGTGAATGTGAGGAAGTACAAACGGAACATGTAGAATGCCGTACATGCACTCACTACCAATCCAAGAACAAACATGAGCTTGTTTTCTTCAAAGGCAACAGCAATGATTTGGTCCTTTGAGAAAAACCCTGCAAATGGGAATATACCTGCTATAGCTATAGTGCCAATAAGGAAGGTGAGGTGCGTGGTGGGCATATGTTTTTTCAAGCCTCCCATGCGACGAATGTCTTGCTCGCCTCCCATGCCATGAATCACCGAGCCCGAGCCGAGGAAAAGCAACGCCTTGAAAAAGGCATGCGTGATAACATGAAATACAGCTGTGCTGTAGGCGCCAAGACCCAAGGCAACAAACATGAGCCCGAGTTGTGAGACGGTGGAGTAGGCGAGTACTTTTTTAATGTCGTTTTGTGTAAGCGCGATAGTAGCGCCAAGCAGAGAGGTGAGAATGCCTGCCCAAGTAATAAGGTCGCTTGCAGTGGCCGTCATAGCATACAGGTTGCTGCTTCGAGCCACCATGTATATACCCGCAGTGACCATGGTCGCGGCATGAATGAGTGCTGAGACGGGAGTTGGTCCGGCCATAGCGTCGGGTAGCCAAGTATGTAAGGGGATTTGCGCACTCTTGCCCATAGCACCGATGAAAAGTAGAATGCCAATGGCAGTAGCCACATCCGCTGGTAATCCGCCGATCGCACGCCCCGAAATGAAAAGTTCATCATAACGCAAGGTGCCGCTGTAAGCGAAGAGCAGACACATACCGAGAATCAATCCGAGGTCACCGATACGGTTTACAATGAATGCCTTCTTCGCGGCGTCATTGTTCTTCATGTCTTTGTACCAGAAGCCGATGAGCATGAAAGAACACAACCCTACCCCTTCCCAACCCACAAACATGGTAAGGTAACTATCACCCAAAATCAGAATGAGCATGAAGAATACAAATAGATTGAGGTAGGCGATAAAACGATTGAAGCCCTCGTCTTTGTGCATGTAACCTATAGAGTATACATGGATTAAAAATCCGACGCCGGTTATGAATAACAGGTAAATGGATGAAAGCGGATCTACCAGGAACGAAATGTCTATGTCTAGGCTTCCAGCGGTGATCCAGTCGAAGGCTTTCACGATCGTTGGATTTGCGCCGTGAAGTTGAGTTGAGAACACCAACACAGAGACGATAAAAGAGAGAAGAATGGCCGATGACCCAACTGCTCCGATAAAGTTTTTCGATAGTCCTTTCCCGAAGAAGATGATGAATAAGAAGCCCGCAAGCGGAAATAACGGTATGAGCGTAACGAGTTTTTCCATGCCGGTCAGAATTTCAAATTGTTAAGTACAGAAGTATCGGTGGAGTGTGTGTTGCGGTAGAGCATCATGAGGATGGCTAGGCCCACAGCCACTTCTGCAGCAGCCACTACCATGATGAAAAACACGAACACTTGGGCGTCGGTGTGATTCCACATTTTCGAGAAGGCCACAAGCGAAATATTCACCGCATTGAGCATAAGTTCTATGCACATGAACATGATTATTGCGTTGCGACGAAAGAGTATACCCAGCGCACCCATGCCGAAGAGCACCGCTGAAAGCGCCAGGTAATGATTGATGGTAATGTTGTGATAGAGTTCCATCAGGTAAGTTCTTTTTTAGATAAGTAAACAGCGCCTACCATAGCACCCAAAAAGAGCACACTGGCAAGTTCGAAAGGCAAAAGGAATTCGCGGTAGAGCACATTCCCAAGATTTTTAGTAAGTCCCATCGCCGCGTCATACTCGCCGGCAGCAATTGCGTTAAGCTCGTCGGTGCGACGAACAGCAGAGAGCAATACGAGCATTAGAATGCCGCCTGCAACAACGCTGAGTGATTTAGACCAAATACTGCGTTTCTCTTCCTCAAGTGTATTGAGGTTTAGCATCATGATAACGTAGAGGAACAGAACCATAATGGCGCCGGCGTAGACAATAATGTGCACTGCAGCTAGAAACTGTGCACCGAGAAGAAAATAATGTCCGGCAACGGCAAAGAAGGTAATGATCAGCGAGAGTACACTGTACACCGGGTTCTTGGAGAAAATCATTCCGGCTGCGCTGAACACTGCCACGAACGATAGAAACCAAAAGGCATATTCTGAAAGCATGATGTAAACTTGGTTTTGGTGTGAGGTGGTTGGTTAGTGATGCTTATTGATTTGTGGTTTAGCATCTTTGAACGTGCGGTTGTGGCTGTGGCGTTTATCTTTTTTGAACTCTAAAACCTCTGCACTTTGACGAACAGTCACATCGATTGGAGAGTCTTGTGTTTCCACCAACTTGTCTTTTCCGAATACTTCCTCACCGCGAGTGAAGGAGGAAGGAACGATGCGGTCTGTGAGGAAGATAGCTTCTTTCGGACACGCATCTTCACAGAGTCCGCAGAAGATGCATCGGAGCATATTGATTTCGTAGATGCTCGCGTATTTCTCTTCGCGGTACAAATTCTCTTCGCCCTTTTTGCGTTCAGCCGATTCCATAGTGATTGCTTCTGCGGGGCATGCCACAGCGCATAAGCCGCAAGCAGTGCAACGCTCTGCACCCTCATCATCACGTTTTAGCACGTGTTGTCCGCGGTATATAGGAGCAATTTCGCGCTTCACATCAGGGTATTTAATCGTAGGAGTACGCTTAAACAGGTGACTGAAGGTGATCATCATTCCATTGACTATAGCGGGCAGGTAGAGCTTTTCACTCCAGGTGAGCTCTCGTACTGTTACCGTTTTCGATCGATTCGTTAATGCCATTTTTTATTGAGTAATGCAGCAGTTGTTCGGTTAATTCAATTTACCCATAAGGTACATCACGATGCCTGTGATGAAAATATTGGCCAATGAAAGGGGTAGTAAAACCCTCCATCCCAAATGCATCAGTTGGTCGTAGCGGAAGCGTGGAAGCGTCCAGCGAACCCACATGAAGATGAAAATGAAGATGATGATTTTCGCAAACAAAGCTACCGTTTGTAGTATCGCTAATGTGTTTCCCTCTAGGCCTAATTCGTGTTGGAATGGGAAGTTGTAGCCACCCCAATACAGTGTTGCCATCACCGCAGAGCTGATGAACATGTTGATGTATTCGGCGAAAAGAAACAGGCCCAGTTTCATGGAAGAGTACTCGGTATGGTAGCCACCTACCAATTCGCTTTCACATTCAGCTAGGTCGAAAGGAGCCCTGTTCGTTTCGGCAAAGGCACAGATGATGAAGATGAGAAAGCCGAGAGGTTGATAGACCACGTTGGCTAGGCCATTGTCTTGTTGGCGCGCGATTTCGCCCAGGCTGAGTGTTCCCGTCATCATAACTAAAGCGATGAGCGCAAGGCCCATGGCTACTTCGTAGGAAATCATTTGCGACGAAGCACGCAATGCTCCCAGCAACGAGTATTTATTGTTGGAGGCCCAACCGCCTATCATTATTCCGTAAACACCAATACTTACAACGCCCAGCAAGTACAGCAGGCCTATGTTGATGTCGGCTATCTGCAGGGGGTAGGTTACATCGCCAATGGTGATTCCGCTTCCCCAAGGAATAACGGCACTTGTCATGCAGGCCGTGATCATGAATAAGCATGGACCAAGGATGAATAGGAATCGGTTTGATTGTGCGGGAAGCATTTCTTCCTTCATGAACATCTTAACTCCGTCTGCAATGGGCTGCAGCAATCCAAGTGGACCCGCACGGTCTGGCCCTACGCGGTCTTGAAGTATGGCGGCCAGTTTGCGCTCACCCCATGTCATGTAGGCAGCCATCCCCAATGAAACGACGAACACGATTACACAGAGAATGAGTTTATAAATAAGCATTGCGTCCATAGGAGGTAGCTAGATCTGTTTCTTATTGGTTGTTAGGGTCGAGGGCTCCGTCACCGAGCGTTACTTTATTGCCATGTGGCAATGAATTGCGTTGACGGTCGATGTCGGCTTTTAATGCTTTAAGGCCTTCATAATGGTTGGCTGAAACTACCGAATCGCGATCGATGTGAGCAGGCCCTTCAATGGTCCAGTCGCTGGTTTTTTTCTTATCGAAGCGACATTCGTTGCAAATCCAGTCGGTCACTTCGCCAAATTGATCTCGACGACCCGTGACGCGCAATACTTCGTCGCCCTTGTACCACAACCTCACTTTGCCCGAACACTTCGTGCATGCGCAGTGAGCATCCATAGGCTTGGTATACCACACGCGGCTTTTGAATCGGAAGGTCTTGTCGGTGAGTGCTCCAACCGGACAAACGTCGATCATATTGCCGGAGAAATCGTTGTCGACAGCGTTTTGAATGTAGGTAGATATTTCAGCTACATCTCCGCGGTTTATTACGCCATGCACACGCCCATCAGTAACTTGATCTGCTGTCTTCACGCATCGGTAGCAGAGTATACAGCGGTTCATGTGCAGTTGAATTTTATCACCGATATCGATGCGATCAAATTCACGGCGTGGGAATTCGTAGCGAGTGCCGGCCTTGCCATTTGTGTAGGCAAGATTTTGCAAGTCACATTCACCGGCTTGGTCGCACACGGGGCAATCGAGTGGGTGGTTTATGAGAAGAAATTCAACAACACCTGCGCGCGCCTCGAGCAAATCTGGTGAGGTAAGGTTTTGCACTTCCATACCATCCATGACGGTAGTTCGGCAAGAAGCCACTGGCTTGGGCATAGGACGAGGATCTTTCTCGCTTCCCTTTGTCACCTTTACAATGCATGTGCGGCAATAGCCACCGCTGGTTTTTAGTTTGGAATGATAACACATGGTAGGCGGCACGATATCGCCGCCAATCATTCTTGCTGCTTGCAGAATGGTTGTGCCGTCGGGCACTTCTATGGTTAATCCGTCTATAGTAACTTTTGCCATTTGCTCTTATTTACGTCCCTCATCCGGCGGATGGTGAAGTGTTTTCTGTTGGTAGTATTTGTTTTTTCCGGCTCGTGATGTTAAAGCCAATCATGAAATCGATAGCCGCAAAACCAAATTGCTGTGAAGCGCGGTCTTTTATGCTTGCTGCGCGTGTCACAACCGACGGCATGTTGATGTAGCCCGCCTTTGCCTCGCCACGCAGATAAAAATGGTTTCCGAGTAGTAAGTCTACACCACATTTCACATTGGTGCCAAATCCGGCAAAATGGTATTCATCGTTGCGCGCATACCCCATCAATGTAACGTTGCTCTTGGGCATGAGGGCGCCCACACCCGCTCCTGCATATGCTGAGACATCGAACAAGCGGCCGGAGTATAGGCCCTGGAATAGCTCTATTTCAGTTAATAAATAATTTAGTCCGTCTGTGTGTTCGAACAGTAAAAAATTGGGGGTAAGTGTCAACGCGTTGTTGTTCACCATGCTCATGTATTCATCATCCTCTATCGTCCCATGGAAAGCGACTGTTTGGTTTTGAACCATCACATATTTCATGTGATCGACTCCAACTGTTAGGGCGATATGATTGTTGATGAAATACCCCAGTTTCATATTGGTTTGAGGTATCGTAAGGGTCTTCAACCCAAAGTAGGTTTCGGCCTTGAAGTGGGTCTGGCGATCTTTTGCCTCCACGTTGTGTAGAGTGAAATCGTAGTCGTCGCCTTTGAAGTGTATATCGCTTTGGGTATACATGGAGCGGTTCCATCCCCAACCGCCGAAAACATTCCCTTTGCGTTGCATTTCAGGGAACCATTGCGCATGCGTCGACAGTGCTGCAAAGAGCAATACCATAGAACTATAGGTGCGCAACAGGTTCATGTTATGCTTCGGCTACTTGGTGGAGGCGGAAATAGTGCTTCACGTCTTTGATGCTTTTTCCGTTGCGCACGTATTCTTCGAATTCACTTCGGAAGTGTCGGATGGCGCTAGCCACGGGCCATGCAGCAGCATCGCCGAGCGGACAGATTGTTTTGCCTTCAATTTTGCTTTGAATGTCCCACAACAAATCGACATCAGCCAGTGTGCCGTTACCGTCGAGAATTTTGTTGAGTATCTTTTCCATCCATCCGGTGCCTTCGCGACACGGCGAGCACTGTCCGCAACTTTCGTGGTGGTAGAAGCGAGTGAAATTCCAAAGGTTTTTTACGATGCTCGTGTCTTCATCCATCACGATGAAGCCTCCCGATCCCAGCATTGTGCCGCTTGCAAAGCCCCCATCGGCAAGGCTTTCATAGCTCATTAGTCGGGGTTCTCCGTTGGCTGTTTTCAGCGCGAGTTCACCGGGTAGAATTGGAACAGAGGAACCACCGGCAACAACCGCTTTGAGTTTTTTGCCGTTGCGAATGCCTCCGCAGTATTGATCAGAATAAATAAATTCTTCCACAGGAAGACCAAGTTCAATTTCGTAAACGCCTGGTTTATTAATGTGTCCGGAAGCAGATATCAGTTTAGTACCCGTGCTTTTTCCAATGCCGATAGATGCGTAAGCCGCTCCGCCGTCTCTTATGATGGGCACAACAGCAGCAATCGTTTCCACATTGTTCACCACGGTAGGGCAGCCATACAACCCTGCGACTGCTGGGAAAGGTGGTTTTATGCGCGGGTTGCCACGTTTTCCCTCTAGCGATTCGATGAGTGCTGTTTCTTCGCCGCAGATGTAAGCGCCTGCTCCCACCTGCACGTAACAATCGTGATCGAACCCAGAGTTCATGATGTTTTTACCAAGAAGACCGGCTTCGTAGGCTTCGGCGATGGCCAGTTCAAGAATGCGGGCTATATAAAAGTACTCCCCCCGAATGTAGATGAACGAAGTGCGAGCGCCAAGTGCGAAGCTCGAAGCTATCATTCCTTCTATCAGCAAGTGAGGAATTCTCTCCATGAGGTAGCGGTCTTTGAATGTGCCAGGCTCGCTTTCATCGGCATTGCAGACGACATAGCGTGCCACTCCCTCTGGTTTTGCAATGAATCCCCACTTCATGCCGGTAGGAAATCCGGCTCCGCCACGACCACGCAGACCGCTGGCCTTAACTTCTTCGACAACCTGATCGGGTGTCATCGTTTTCAACGCCTTCTCAAGCGATGAATAACCACCATGTTTGCGGTAGACACTCAGTTGTTGAATGCCATCAATATGGTCGTTTTCCAGTAGTAGTTTGCGTCCCATTAGATGTTGATCATATCGTCTTTAGTATATACGCGGCGTTTGCCTTCCGATTTCATTTTGTCTAGTAAGTTGTCTACCTTATCGAAGGTGAGGTTCTCGTAATAATCGCCACCGCATTGAAGCATAGGCGCGGTTCCGCATGACCCCAAACACTCAACAGTTTTGAGGGTGAACATGCCATCGTTGGTTGTATCGCCCACGTGAATGTTCAATTTCTTTTCTATGTGGCGCACGATATCCTCAGCGCCAAGAAGCCAACACGAAGAAGTGCGGCACACCTCAATTACACATTTTCCAACCGGCTTAAGGTTGAACATTGAGTAGAAGGATGCGACCTCATAGGCTTCGATGGGTTGGATATGCAGCAAGGCCGAAACGCAGTCCATCGCTCCAGGGCTTAGCCATCCATCAAATTCTGCTTGGGCCAAATGAAGAAGTGGTATTATCGCACTTTTGTGTTTCCCTTCCGGGTATCTTGCAATGATGCGCTTGGCCGTGGCCAAGGTTTCATCCGAAAATTTGTATTCCTTTTGATCAGACATAATGCTGTAAAGTGTCTTGTTTCGTTGTTTATGCGTCTAGTTCTCCTGCGATCACGTTCATGCTACTCATGGTGAGTATGGCGTCGCTGAGCATGCCTCCTTCAATCATGGAAGGGTAGGCCTGGTAGTAGATAAAGCAAGGTCGACGCATGTGCAGGCGATACGGTGTTCTTCCGCCATCGCTGATGAGGTAATACCCGAGCTCGCCATTACCGCCTTCTACTGGGTGGTAAACCTCCCCTTTAGGCACATCGGTTTCTCCCATTACAATTTTGAATTGGTAGATGAGGGCTTCCATTTTGCTGTAAACGTCTTCTTTGGGAGGCAGGTAGAATTCAGGGACCTCGGCATGGTAGGCACCGTCGGGTAAATTCTTTATAGCTTGTTCGATGATTCGCATGCTTTGCCACATTTCTTCCATACGCACCATGTAGCGATCGTAGGTATCTCCATTCGTACCAACAGGGATTATGAAGTCAAAGTCCTCGTATGACGAATAGGGGTTCATCACGCGAACGTCGTAATCCACTCCGGCGGCGCGCAAATTGGGGCCTGTGAAGCTGTATGCGAGCGCCTTTTCAGCGCTGATAGGTCCGCAATTGATGGTGCGATCCATGAAAATACGGTTGCGAGTAACGAGCTTGTCGAATTCGGAAAGTGCCTTTGGAAACTCTTTCAAGAAGGCGTGAATTCTGCTCCATACTTTATCATTGAATTCGCGTTCCAAACCACCAACACGACCGATGTTGGTAGTGAGACGGGCGCCACAGATTTCCTCAAAAATCTCATAAATCTTTTCACGCCATTGAAACAGATACAGGAAGCCTGTCATGGCTCCAGTGTCGACCGCTATAACGGTGTCACACACAATATGGTCGGCAATGCGCGAAAGCTCCATGATGATGACACGCAGGTACTGCGCTCGTTTGGGAACTTCACAGCCGATGAGCTTTTCAACCGTCATGTGCCAACCCATGTTGTTGATGGGCGAGGAGCAGTAGTTGAGGCGATCGGTAATCGGAGTGATTTGGTTGTAGGGGCGTCGTTCGGCGAGCTTCTCAAAAGCGCGATGAATGTAGCCGATAGTGGGTTCTGCCTTCACGATGATTTCTCCATCCATGGTGAGGATGTTTTGAAAGATACCGTGTGTAGCAGGGTGTGTAGGACCAAGATTGAGGATCGAGTAATCCTTCTGTTCTGTTATCTGCGAGGCTGTCGCAAAAGTTTGTCCGATGTTTCCTGAAGTTCCTTTCATGATCTTATCGTCCGAAGTATTTGTCTTGTTTGTCGTCGCGGCCAGCATCTTCTAGCGCATATTCTTTGCGAAGAGGGTGATAGTTCATTTCATCCATATTCAAGATACGGCGCAAATCGGGGTGGCCTTGAAATTGAAATCCGTAGAAGTCGAATGTTTCACGTTCCATCCAGTTGGCTGCTGGCCATAGGTCGGTAGCGGTGGGAACATTCAGATCGTTATTGGCCATGAATACCTTGATGCGCACCCTCCTATTTTTTTCGAGGTTGTGCAGCTGGTAGACAAGAGCAAACTCTCTTCCTTGTTCCTCTGGGTAGTGCACTCCGCAAAGGGTGGTCAGAAACCGGAAGCCGAGTTCATCGTTGTTTTTCAAAAAATCTAATACATCGTGGATGCGATTTTTCGTAACGACGAACACGGGAAAGTCATAATCGATCTGCGAACCCGTGATGTCTGTGTTGAATGAACCGAGGAGGGCATCTTTTACAAGGTTGTGCAACTCAATGGTTGCGGCCGAGGCCGATGGGTGTATTTCGTGATGCATTATTCTAGACCGTATTTGGCAAGCATGGCTTTGTATTCGGGAGAGGTGCGACGAGCGCGTCCCTCATTTTTGGCAAGCTCTTGAATTTTCATTATTCCATCGAGCACCTGTTCGGGGCGTGGAGGGCATCCGGGTATATAAACATCAACGGGTATGATGCGATCTATTCCTTGCAGCACCGAGTAGGTGTCGAAAATTCCACCAGTACTCGCGCAAGCCCCCATGCTCAATACCCATTTGGGCTCTGCCATTTGCTCGTAGACCTGACGAAGTATCGGGGCCATTTTTTTTGAGATGGTTCCCATCACCATGAGCAAGTCGGCTTGGCGTGGCGAGAAACTCAAACGCTCCATGCCGAAGCGAGAAAGGTCGTAATGAGAAGCCATGGTTGCCATGAACTCAATGCCGCAACATGATGTGGCAAAGGGCAAGGGCCAAAGCGAATTGGCGCGCGCTAAACCCACGGCTTTGTCGAGGCTAGTGGCGAAAAAACCTTGTCCTTCCAGACCTTCAGGTTTGTATTCGCTTTTGATGTCCACGTTGGTTGTCATGTTATAAGAAAAAAGTTAATCACGTACAGGTGAAAGTTTTGTTGCGGCCTAGTGCACGTCACTCCCATTTCAGAGCGTCGCGACGAATAATGTAAATAAGACCAACAATCATAAGCGCCATGAAGGAAAACATTTCGATCAAACCAAAAACTCCGAGTTCTTTAAAGTTCACTGCCCAGGGGTACATAAAGATGACCTCAACATCGAAGAGAACGAAGAGGATTGCCACGAGAAAATACTTAATTGAGAATGGTGATCGAGCGTTTCCCTGCACTTCCACTCCACATTCGAATGGATCGCTCTTCACTTTTGTTTTGCGCTTTGGACCTAAAAAGTGTGTTGCAAGCATAGTAGCTACAACGAATCCAAGGGCGATAACAGCCGTTGCGATAATGGGTAAATACTGCGATGCCAGAGAAGGTGATGGTTCCATAATCTCTTGATACGGTTTTTTTTAGATTGGGCGTAAAATTACGCTCCTGACCAGCAATTGAAGCCTAAACAAGCTAATTTTTTCCGAGTACAAATTGTCGGCAAACTAGGTCGCCTATTGTGTGGTATGAGTTAGCTTAAAGCCCACGTCGGTCAGGCCTTTCAATTCATCAGGGCGCATGCCTTGACGGATATCGACCTTGTATCTACCGCCGAGTGGAAATTGTTTTGCTCGTTGGTAGAGAAATTCATGGCTAAATATATTTGCTGTGGGCTCACCAAGCCATTGTCCCTGCTCGTTTGCGAGCAGGCACTCTACCGTATCGACAGATTTTTTCCCATTGGGGAACTCCATTTCAACAAAGAAAAAGAGGTTGCTGTACGCATAGTCCTCTCGGTTGCGCACATTGAGGTAGAAGTTGTGGAGTTTTATGGTGTCGTTGGTTTCAAACTCGAAATGCACGGGGTCGAAAGCCTTCCACCCTTGAGGATTTACGGGTTGATTGCCTTCAAAAACGCTATTGCTTTCGCACGAGCTAAGCACGAGCACAGAAGCTAGAAAAAAGCACAGGTTTCTCATGCAGGCGGATTGGCAGGAGGTTGGTTGCCTCCATTCGGGTTGTTTTGCGGCCCTCGGTTGCGCGGGTTTCTTCGGCCTCCGCCGCTTCGTTGCGGACGGTCGCCTCTTGGCTCCGCATTGCTTGGCGGGTTTTGAGCCGCACCGGGTTGCGCGGGAGCTTTTGGTTCACGGGGCTGTCTTGGTTCTCTCGGCTCTCTTTGTTCTCGTTGAGGACGGTCGCCACGAGGTTGGGTTCCCTCACGGGGCGGGCCTTGTTTTGATCGTTGTTGTTGGGGTCTGCGCTCTTGGCGCGCTGGTTGTGGCGCGGCGCTGGAACCGCCAGCCTCACCCGCTGGACGGCCCGGTATAAATGGTCTGTCTTGCAGTGCCCTGCCATCGTTGCTTCTACCTCGGTTGCGACCACCGCGAGAATTACTACGTGTTTTGTCGAAACGAGTTAGGCTATCTTGCCCAACAACCTCTGCAAAGTCGGTGTCTTTCTCTGTTATTTCCTCAATTAAGAATTGCTCAATCTCCTTAATTTCAATGCCCTTTTTGTTTTTGTCAAGAATTTCTTTTACGGAGTCTACCGATAGGGGAAATGGCCCTTCACCGTGCTGTCCCTCGTAAACAAAGTACATCACGCGCTGAAAAATATCTGTTTTGAAATGAGAGGCAGTGCCCTTAGGCAAGTGCAGGCGAGTATTCACTGAAGGGAAGTCGCGTGTGGCTTCGACGTATTGGTCAAGCTCAAAGTTCAGACAGCACTTGAGTTTTCCGCACTGTCCGGCTAGTTTCGTTGGATTGAGCGAAAGTTGCTGGTATCGGGCGGCACTCGTGCTCACCGCGCGGAAGTCGGTGAGCCAACTTGAGCAGCACAATTCACGTCCGCAGCTTCCGATACCGCCGAGGCGCGCTGCCTCATGACGGTAACCAATTTGGCGCATGTCTATGCGCACGCGAAATTCCTCAGCGAATTTTCGAATCAACTCGCGGAAATCGACCCTATCGTCGGCCGTATAGAAAAAGGTTGCTTTGGTTTTGTCGCCTTGATACTCTACATCGCTCAGTTTCATGTCCAAACGCAACTCACGAGCAATGGTGCGCGCGCGCATCATTGTTGTTTGTTCCACTTTTCTGCCGTCTTGCCAACGGTTGATATCATCTTCTGTGGCCTTGCGCAATACCTTTTTGACCTCGTAATTGTCTTTGATGTCTTTGCGCTTCATTTGAATTTTGACCAACTCGCCGGTAAGGCTCACCACTCCTACATCGAACCCTGGCGAAACATCTACGGCTATAACGTCACCGGCAAACAACTCGAAATTGCTCGAGGTGCGGTAAAATCCTTTGCGACTGTTTTTAAAACGGACTTCAACAATGTCGAAAGCTTTTTGGCCTTGGGGCAATTCCATGCCGGCCAGCCAATCAAACACATCGAGTTTATTGCATCCATACGCGCCACAGGCGCCGTTATTTTTACATCCTCCGGGCAAACCATTGCTACCGGAAGAACAACTAGAACATCCCATAAATAAAAAAGTGTATCAGCCCTCGTTGGGCCGTAATGTTAAAATTACCCTTCATCCTGCCTACTTTTTTTAGAAGTGAGCTCTCTTTCACACAGGTTCAAAAGTACGGAGGAAAAGCAACTCTTATTCAGGCTTGCGCGCAATTCCCAACAATGGGGGTTCAATAAAAGGTGTTTGTCACTGCTCGGCTTTTCGTACCAAGAGATAATGCAATTTGAAGGACAAGTCGGCTAGCACGAGTTTGGTATACGCATTTCGAGACACGTCGTGATACGCTTCTGTAATCTCTTCCATCAATTCCTCTGCGTTGAGATCGTTGATGAAGGGAGCAAACTTGTCGGAGAAGTTTTTTTCAGATTGATTAAGTCGAACGAAATCGGCACCGGCATAATTGAGCACCAGGTTTTGTCTAACTTGGTCTAACGCATAGCTCAAAAAGTGCTTTTGATCTTCTCGGTTGAGTTTATGCATTTCATCAGCCCAGCGAAAAATGCCCGTCACATCTTTTTTGTAGCACATACGCATCCACGTTTGAAACTGGACCGCATAGTTTTCATCGGGGTTGCGGGCATTGAGGAGTTGCAGCGCCTTATTCCAATCGCCATGAGCAAAGTGCGCAATTTCCTGTGCTTTTTCTTCGGGGCACGACAGTTGGCGAAGTCCATCGCAAATCGAGTCATCGTCTACCTTTGGAACGTGAACAACTTGCACGCGCGATAGTATCGTTTGTAATATGTTTTCCAGGCTATTCGCAACAAAGAGAAAGATGGTTTTTTCCGGGGGCTCCTCAACGATTTTGAGCAGTTTGTTTGCCGTATCCGTTTTAAGGTATTCGGCCATCCAAATTACTTGGAACTTATACCCTCCCTCGTAGCTTTTTAAGGCGAGATGCTGTATGATGTTTCCCGCTTCATAGACCGACATGATGAGTTGCTTATTGTCTTCGGTAATCTCATTGCGCCAATCCTCGATGGTGGTGTATGGCGATAGTCGAAGGTGCGCGCGCCAAGGGGTCAGCCAATCGTTGCAAGTTGTCTTTTCGCTTCCCTCGCTTTTGTTGAAAAACGGAAAGGTGTAGTGCAAATCAGCAAATTGATGCTGGTCCATCTTCTTACACGTGGGACATGCTCCACAGGAATCACTTTCACTTCGGTTCGGACAAGCGATATATTGAGCGAATGCGAGCGCTAAGGCAAGGTTGCCGCTGCCCTCAGGGCCAAGGAACATGAGGGCATGAGCTATACGTCCTTCTCTGAAGGCGCCGATAAGGCGTTGCTTCAGGGTTTGTTGACCGATTACTTGAGCAAATTGCATGGTGTGAAGAGAGAGCGAAAATACAACAAGGTGCGCCGCTCAATGGAAGACCGCGTGCAACACATCGAGCGATTTAATTTCACGTAAGTTATCCAAATGTAATTTCAAATAGAGCACAAGAGCGTGCAGGAGTTCATTGCGTTTGGAGCTGTGCAATTCGATGAGTTGTGCTTGTGGCCATTCCAAATCGAGCAGCATATGCAGGTTTGATGAGGCTTGGGGTGGAAGATAATGCGCGTGTGGGGGTGTTAAATGAGTGAATGTACCTTCTCGTAAATCGAAGAACGAGCCTTGTTCTTTGCTGGGATAGAAACCATAATATCGCGTAATCTCCACTAGCCACCAAAGGTGAAAATTTTTTGCGTCGATGGCATCGTCGAGAAGAATAATGGAGTTTTTGAGGAAGTTAAAAAGGGCATTGTTCGCATAATCGTCGGCAAGTGTTTTCACTAAAACCTCGTTCATGAAAAGTATCATGGCCATTTTCGAGGCATCGGTCGTTAAATTATGTAAGGGCGTTGCCAGTCGTGGGTTTTTAATCGAAATAAAATTGTTAAACTCCTGAAAATCAGTCTCAAACTCGATGATGCGCAACGGTTGAAATAAATGTAGTATTGAATTTCGAGGTTGTTTGGAAGCACGGATGATGCAGGATTTGTATCCTATGTCGTTGCATAATAGTTTGATAATGAGCTTGCTGTCGCTATATCGAATGGTTTGAATTACAATTCCCTGTGCGGTAAGGTTCATACTATTATTTACAATTCACACTTAAAGGTTTAAATCTCCAACTTGTGTGGATTTTCTTTTGTTGTTTAGCCACCACATTTGACACGTGGTAGAATATTTTACTAATGGGTAAAAGTAGTCGCCATAAATTCTCAAGAATCAGAAACTCGGTGAAATCTATTCACCCTCTATCTATAGAGTAAGGAAAACATCACCCCTCGGTGATGTTTGTTTAAAGTTAGGTTAGGCAGGGCAACCCTCGGGTTGCCCTGTTGCTTTTTCAGAAGATTCATTCTCTCATGGGTCAACAGGCGAATGATTTTTTCCTTTTGAGGTTATGTTTAAGCGAAACGTAACCATTTCATTTCTCCTTGCGTAAAGACGGATGCAATCATTTAAAAATCGAAGGATTCAAAAACACGCCCTGTCTAACCTAAACAATTCAAAAACAATGAAAACAATTTTCACGACCTTATGTGTGACCCTTCTGGCTTCAGTGGGTTTATCACAATCGCCCGGCGGCGTTTCCTCTGGCCTAACGGTATGGCTAAAGCCAGATGCCATTGCGCCTGTTGCCGATGGCACAGGCATAGCCTCTTGGAATGATGCAAGCGGTCTTGCGAACACAGCAGCACAAACCACTGTGGCTGCTCGACCTCAGTATTACAACAACGTGTTCAATGGCCATGGCGCTATTCGAACTTCGTCTACGCGTTTCTTTGCTATCGATTTTTCAGAAATTAACGATACCAACTACACAATTATCACCGTGAACAAGCGCCTCGCTGCATCTGGTGGGGTTGTGGGGTTGAATGGAGCAACCTCGAGCACCGGTTTAGCGATTGGATATGCTGGCTCCACGTTGATGAGACATTCACAGTATGCCAATTGGGTCAATACTGTGGTTGAAGGCTACAGTGCAACCACAGAGTTGCCAACGATTATGGCAGGTCAGTTTGATGAACTAGTGGGCAAGCGGTCTTGGAGAGTTCGCGACGGAGTGAATACTTCTCGCTCGGGCACAAACAAAACGCACTACTCCCTGCCAGGTAACGGACGTATTGGTCGTGGTATGGCGAACGACGGTTTCACCGGGTATATAGCTGAAGTAATTGTATATAACCGCGTGCTTTCAGCCGCTGAGTTGAAAAGCGTGCACACCTATCTTTCTGTGAAATACGGATTGTCAGTTCCAATAGCCGATCATTCATATCCAGTAGATGCAATGTATCAGAATGACCTCTTTGGAATTGGGTACGACAGTGGAAGTGCACTGAACCAGATAGCTTCCGAGAGCGCAGGGTTAGATGATGTGTTGCGCATTAGCAACCCATCTAGTGTGAATAACGGAGACTATTTGATTTGCGGTAACGATGCCGGACCAGTATCTTTTGAATCGCACGTGGGTTCCGACTGTGCTGTTAATTCAATTATGGCTCGCGATTGGAAGTTTCGCCACGTTGGTGACTTTGGTTCTGTAGATCTCCGTTTTGATCTAACAGGTGTCATGGGCTTCACGGCCTCAGAGTTGCATTTGTTGATCGATTTGGATGGCGATGGATACGATGATGAAACACCTATCGAGGGCACATACTCTGCTCCATACTTCACTGCGGTTGGTGTTACAGTACCAAGTGGAGCTATAGCAACGGTGTGTACGGTTCGAGCTAACTATTATGCGGTTTTAAGCGGATTGACCAGTGGTGCAATATGGTCTGATACTCCAGGTGGTGCACCGGGGTTTCTTAATACTACATGCGCTGGGTTGAGCCTTACTGTGACTTCAGGAAAGGTGGTGAATAACGATTGGGCAACTTTGACGTGTAATAACCTAATGGTAGAGGCTGGCTCTACCTTCAACGCTGGAGCTTTGTTGACACAGAATGTTAATGTTGTAGGAAACATCACTGTTAATGGTGTTTGGAATGATCAAAACTGCACGCTCAACATGGAAGGGACCAGCGCTCAGGCAATAGCTGGCTCGGGTTACTTGAAAGTACAAAACTGGAATGTAATAAACGCTACCGGAGTAAATATCCAGGGTTTAGGAGTTATCGTATACGGCAATATGGGTGTGACAGACGGCGGTGTGGTAAACACCAACAACAAGTTAACCTTGTGGTCCGACATCAATGGAACAGGCGAGATTCAATCGCTAAGTGCCGGAACCATAAACGGTGAGGTGTTCGTGAAGAGGTACCGTCCGGCAGCAACGGGTGGTTGGGTAAACATGTCGAGTTCCCTGCAAGCAGCTACTATACAAGATTGGAATGACAACCTTGTGCTGACCGGTTTTACTGGGGCTGATTATTTTGATCCCGCAATTCCTGCGTATGCTTTCAATAGCTTCATTCACTATGATGAATCGTTGCCGGGTGGCAAAGACTTGGGATATGTGGGCGCTACGAACGTAACAGACGCATTAGTTCCTGGTGCTGGCTACATGGTTTATATGCCAACTGGCGCGCGTACTGTAGATGCTCGAGGAACAATCAACCAAGGAACAATGTTTTTGCCGGTAACCTTCACATCGAATGGCACAGGCGCGGGTTGGAATATGGTGGGTAATCCTTACCCAGCCACTATCGACTGGGATGCCGCAAGTTGGACGAAAACAAATATGAATGACGCCGTGTATGTGTATCGTTCAAACATCAACCAGTATGCTGCCTATGTAAATGGTGTGGCTACAAATGGTGGAAGCGAGCTTATTGCTCCAGGACAGTCATTCTTCGTTGAGGCGAATGCTGCGGCTCCTGTGTTGGCAATTACTGAAGAATGTAAATCGAAGTCCTCGGGCACTTTTCGCTCTGCTGAAATGAACCCGCAGTACCTCTCCATTCGCATGGGAATGGGTGAGTGGCAGGATGAGACGGTGTTGATCAAGAATGAATCGTCTACCAAGGCATTCGACCGTGAGTTTGACGCCAAGAAATTGCGCAGTCCTATGCAGCAGGCGCCTTACATGGCTACTGTAGATGTGAACGGCGAGGATCTCTCAATCAATAGCATTCGTTCTTCAAATGAAGAAATGATTATTCCGATTCGTATTGAAGCTGGCGTAAGTGGTGTGTACACCATGGAGCTAACTGGCTTAAGCGATTTTGCCAAAGGCGCATGCATCACACTGGAAAACGTATTTACTCACACCAGCTACGTTCTGAATGAAGGCACTCCAATTGAGCTTCCGCTCGAAGCGGGCGATCGCACCATACGCTACCAACTGCGTGTAAGTGCTGTTTCATTGGGTGAAGTTACAGATGCGGGCTGTGCAACCACACAAGGTGGAAGCGCCTATGTGTTGTTGCCTGTGAACACTGCTTCGGTGGTGGAGTGGGTAAACGAAAGCAACACAGTATTTGCGACAACTGCTCCGGTAGATGGAATAGCGCGTGTGAGTGACCTCGCTTCAGGAAATTACTCGGCTCGCATCACCAACAATGGTGCATGCGGAGTAACAGCGATTGATTTCGAAGTGTTACAACTCAACAAGCTTGGGGCATCTGCTGTGGTGTTGCCATCAACTTGCACGAACTCTGATGACGGAGGAGTTTCAATCAGCATCAGCGGTGGCCAGGCTCCATACTCTATCCTTTGGAACAGTGGTGCTGAAGGCCAAAC